>NZ_RCOC01000037.1:0-189298 GCF_004307515.1 Pseudomonas sp. Sample_14
TGCCATATGACCCGAAACTTGCGCTTGCCCGGTGAGGCTCAAGACGGTATCTACAGGAAACCGCGTTCCAAATGTAGGAGCTGCCGAAGGCTGCGATCTTTTGATCTTAAGCTCCGCTGTCTTTCCCCACCTCATACTCACGCAGCTTGTTGGCAATGGTGGTGTGCGAAACACCGAGTCGCTTGCCCAACTGCCGACTGCTGGGATGCTCGGAATACAACCGCTCCAGCACCGCTTTCTCGAAACGCCCGACGATCTCGTCAAGATTTCCGTCGAGGGAGAAATCGCCAAGCGGCTGCCGCACGCCGTAATCCGGCAGGCGAATATGTTCGGCCTTGACCGTGCCGCCGTCGCACAGGGAAACCGCTTGGAACAGCACGTTCTCTAGCTGCCGCACGTTGCCCGGCCAGTGGTAATGGCTGAGGCGATCCATCGCCGCCGGGGCCAGTTTCGGCAGCGGACAGCCGATCTGCCGACTGGCCTGATCGAGAAAGTGTTCAACCAGCGGCGTCAGACCGTCGAGGCATTCGCGCAGTGGCGGGATGTGCAGCGACAGCACGTTCAAGCGGTGATAGAGATCCTGGCGAAACTCGCCGCGCGCGCACAATTCGGACAAGTCCACCTGCGTCGCGCAGATCACCCGCACGTCCAGATACACCTCTTCATCACTGCCGACGCGACGGAAGCAACCGTCCTGAAGAAAGCGCAGCAATTTGACCTGCAAGCGCGGGCTCATCTCGCCGACGCCATCGAGAAACAGCGTGCCGCCAGCGGTCAACTCCAGCAGGCCAAGCTTGCCCTCAGCGCGAGCGCCTTCGAAAGCGCCGGGGCCGTAGCCGAACAGTTCGGTCTCGGCCATCGACTCCGGCAACCCGGCGCAGTTGAGCGCCATCAACGGTGACTGTCCACGCGGGCTGGCGAGGTGACAGGCGCGCGCGAGCAGTTCCTTGCCGGTGCCGGTTTCGCCTTCTATTAATAGCGGTGCATCCAGCGGCGCCATGCGTCGCGCTTCGCGGACCACAGCGGCCATGACTTTCGAGCTCTGGAAGATACTGTCGAAGCCGCGCAGCTCCTGCTTGCGCACGTTGTAGATGCGCTCGCCGACCCGATCGGCGCGGTGCAGAGTCAATACGGCGCCGGCCATGGCCTCGCTGTCATCGTGCTCCGATTGCAGCGGCGCGATGTCAGCGAGAAAGATGTCGCCCTTGACCTTGACGCGCATGCCGTTGATCCGCGATTTGTTGGCGCGCACCAATTCCGGCAAATCGAAATCCTCGGCGTAGCGCGACAGCGGAATCCCCGGCACTTCATCGACGCGCACCCCGAGCAACTGCGCCGCCGCGCGGTTGGCCGCAACGATTGAGCCGCCCATGTCGATCGACAGCACCGGAAACTCCAGTGCGCCGAGCAGTGCGTTCAGTTCCATGTGCCGGCGTTCGCTGGGCATCAGCCCGACGCGCTTGACCCCAAACACCCCGCCGATCGCCTCGAACTTGGGGCGCAACGCCTGGAACTGGATGTTGATCAGGTTCGGGCAGTGCAGGTAGATCGCATTGCCATGCTCACCACCCACCTCGCCGCGTGCGACGTTGATCCCGTACGCCACCAGCAGATTGAGAATGTCGCGCAGGATGCCGATGCGGTTCTGGCAGTGGACTTTGATGCGCATAGAAAAAGGCCCGACAGGTTTGAAAGGTAAACACATGTCCTTGTGGGAGCGAGCCTGCTCGCGAAGGCGCCAGCACATCGAGTATCGATGTGTCAGACAGACCGCTTTCGCGAGCAGGCTCGCTCCCACAGGGTTTTGTGGCGCGCCGAGGCAGAGTTTTCTGTCGAGGCACGCAGATAGTTGTCAAGATTATGTGACAGCTCCTGCCCTTTTCAAACCCGCCAATCACCGTAAATGCGCATTACCCGACAATGCGTAACGATAACTTTACGAAACTCGACGAAATTTCCTACGCATGCGCGGCTCAACGTGCTGCGCAGCTTCGCGCTTTGGGGTATTCCTTTAGCCATCGCTGGACATAACAACAACGAATTTCCTAGCAGGAGAGCAGCATGAAGCAGACGCAATACGTGGCTCGCGAGCCCGATGCGCAAGGTTTTATCGACTACCCCGCCGAAGAACATGCGGTGTGGAACACGCTGATCACTCGCCAGTTGAAGGTGATCGAAGGTCGCGCGTGCCAGGAATACCTGGACGGTATCGAAAAACTCGGTCTGCCCCACGACCGCATCCCGCAACTGGCCGAGATCAATAAAGTCCTCGGCGAGACCACCGGCTGGCAAGTTGCCCGGGTGCCGGCGCTGATTCCTTTCCAGACCTTTTTCGAGTTGCTTGCCAGCAAGCAATTCCCCGTCGCCACCTTCATACGTACCCGCGAAGAACTCGACTACCTGCAAGAGCCGGACATCTTTCACGAGATCTTTGGTCATTGCCCGTTGCTGACCAACCCGTACTTCGCTGAATTCACCCACACCTACGGCAAGCTCGGCCTGCAAGCGACCAAGGAAGAGCGCGTGTATCTGGCGCGTTTGTACTGGATGACCATCGAATTCGGCCTGGTCGACACTCCGCACGGCAAGCGCATCTACGGTGGCGGAATTCTGTCCTCGCCGAAAGAAACCGTTTACTGCCTGTCGGACGAGCCTGAGCATCAGTTCTTCGATCCGCTGGAAGCCATGCGCACGCCGTATCGCATCGACATTCTGCAACCGTTGTACTTCGTCCTGCCCAATCTCAAGCGCCTGTTCGACGTGGCCCATGAAGACATCATGGCCATGGTTCGTCAGGGCATGCAGTTGGGCTTGCACGCGCCGAAATTTCCGCCGAAACCCAAAGCCGCCTGAACCGCGACTTTTGCTGACAATTGCGTCTGTCCGTCGCCGCCACTTTGCTTTAGCGTGGCGGCATTGACGGCACACGCGCTTTAATAAAAAACACACTCGTTTTCAGGAATCCACCATGTCGACTTTGAACCAAGCCCACTGCGAATCCTGCCGCGCCGATGCGCCACAAGTCAGCGATGAAGAACTGCCGATCCTGATCAAGCAGATCCCTGACTGGAACATCGAAGTACGCGACGGCATCATGCAGCTGGAGAAAGTTTTCCTGTTCAAGAACTTCAAGCACGCGCTGGCCTTCACCAATGCCGTGGGCGAGATCTCCGAGGCCGAAGGTCACCACCCGGGCCTGCTGACCGAGTGGGGCAAAGTCACCGTGACCTGGTGGAGCCATTCGATCAAAGGCCTGCACCGCAACGACTTCATCATGGCTGCGCGCACTGACGAAGTGGCGAAGACCGCAGAAGGACGCAAGTAATGCACTTCGACGCCATCGGCCGGGTCCCCGGCGACCCGATTCTCGGTTTGATGGAGGCTTATGCGCAGGATCCCAATCCGCGCAAGTTCGACCTTGGCGTTGGCGTCTACAAGGATGCCCAGGGCCTGACGCCGATCCCGGAAGCGGTGAAAATCGCCGAGGCACGACTGGTCGAAAGCCAGGACACCAAGACCTACATCGGTGGCCACGGCAATCCGCTGTTCGGCAAGGTCATCAACGAACTGGTGCTCGGTAGCGACTCGGCATTGATTGCCGAACAACGCGCCGGCGCCACCCAGACCCCGGGAGGCACCGGTGCCCTGCGTCTGGCGGCCGACTTCATCGCGCAATGCCTGCCGGGCAAAGGCGTGTGGTTGAGCAACCCGACCTGGCCGATCCACGAAACCATTTTCGCCGCCGCCAAGGTTAAGGTCAGCCACTACCCGTACGTCGGCAGTGACAACCGCCTCGACGTCGAAGCGATGCTCGCCGTGCTCAGGGAAGTGCCGAAGGGCGACGTGGTGCTGCTGCATGCGTGCTGCCACAACCCGACCGGTTTCGACCTGAGCCATGACGACTGGAAGCGCGTGCTTGAAGTGGTGCGCAGCCGCGATCTGCTGCCGCTGATCGATTTCGCTTATCAGGGTTTTGGCGATGGTATCGATCAGGACGCGTGGTCGACCCGGTTGTTCGCGGCGCAGGTGCCAGAGCTGCTGATCACCAGTTCCTGCTCGAAGAACTTCGGCCTGTATCGCGACCGTACCGGTGCGCTGATCGTCTGCGCGACCAGCGCCGACAAGCTCATCGACATCCGCAGCCAACTGGCCAACATCGCCCGCAATCTGTGGTCGACGCCGCCGGATCACGGCGCGGCGGTGGTCGCGACCATCCTCGCCGATCCAGAGCTGAAAGCGCGCTGGGCCGATGAAGTGGAAGCGATGCGCTTGCGTATCGCGCAGTTGCGCAGCGGTCTGGTCGAGGCGCTGGAACCGCATGGTCTACGCGAGCGTTTTGCCCACATCGGCGTGCAACGCGGGATGTTCTCCTACACCGGCCTGTCGCCGGAACAGGTTAAACACCTGCGCGAGCGGCACAGCGTGTACATGGTCAGCTCCGGCCGCGCGAATGTTGCCGGGATCGACGCCACCCGCCTCGCATTGCTTGCGGATGCCATCGCCGACGCCTGCAAATAATCCCCCCGCCCGACTGATCGTTCCCACGCTCTGCGTGGGAATGCAGCCCGGGACGCTCCGCGTCCCAACAGCGGACGCAGAGCGTCCATTGAGGCATTCCCACGCAGAGCGTGGGAACGATCAGCAAACCCAGCTCTTGCCTCCCCTGCGGCCATCTGTCGCATTAATTTGAATTAAAAGTCTGATTGTCATTTTTCCTGCTGTATCCTGCGCAGGCTTTGTAAAGCGCGGAGCACCTGATCTATCAACAGACTTAGCGAGGAGCGCAACCATGCACGAGATTCCCAATCTCCCCTTCCCAAGCCTGCACGTACCTGAGCAGACGACCCCGCAACACGCCGGCGCCGAAAAGCCCGAGCCGCAAGAAGCCGCTGACAGCCGCAAAGCCGACAGCGAAGAGTAAGACCCGCCGTACAGACCGTGTGGAAAGCGCTAACATGCGCTTTCCACACTGCCTGAAACCCGAGCCCGCCATGACCGATGAATTCTCCGAAAGCCAAGCTGCCGTGCTGATCGGCGCCACCGAGAAAATGATCGAGATCTGGAATCGCCTCTCACCCGAGAAACAGGCCGCCCTGCTCGAGCGTTTCGGCAGCGAAGAAAACGCCCTCGCCGCCCTCGTCACCACGCAACTGGTCGCCCCGGCGAAATCCTGAAAGCGCCACCCGGCAAATAGTTTTACTTTTCCCCGCCCTTGAGCGGTTCACGCCGGTATCATGAGCAGCCTATCTAATCTGCTGCTCCCGTGGATCGTTACCCATGTCGTCTATATCCGAGCCCCAGCGTCCGCTGACGGTTACGCTGCAAGTAGTCTCCATCGTCCTTTTCACCTTCATCGGTTACCTGAACATCGGCATCCCGCTGGCCGTGCTGCCGGGCTATGTCCACAGTGACCTGGGTTTCGGTGCGGTGATCGCCGGGCTGGTGATCAGCGTGCAATATCTCGCCACCCTGCTCAGCCGCCCGTACGCGGGCAAGATCATCGACAACCAGGGCAGCAAACGCGCGGTGATGATTGGCCTCGCTGGTTGCGGCTTGAGCGGTGTGTTCATGCTGATTTCCGCGTGGACGCCGAACCTGCCACTGCTGAGCCTGATCAGCCTGTTGATCGGCCGTCTGGTGTTGGGCAGTGCGGAAAGCCTGGTCGGCTCGGGCTCGATTGGCTGGGGCATCGGTCGCGTCGGCGCGGCGAATACAGCGAAAGTGATTTCCTGGAACGGCATCGCCAGTTACGGCGCCCTGGCGATCGGCGCGCCCTTCGGTGTCTGGCTGGTGAGCCGGCTGGGGCTGTGGAGCATGGGCGTGAGCATCATCCTCCTCGCTTTGCTCGGTCTGGCGCTGGCATGGCCAAAAACCGCTGCGCCGATAGTGGCCGGTGAACGTCTGCCGTTCATGCATGTGCTGGGCAAAGTCTTCCCCCACGGCTGCGGGCTCGCGCTGGGCTCGATCGGCTTCGGCACCATCGCCACTTTCATCACCCTGTATTACGCGACCCAGCACTGGGACAACGCCGTGCTGTGCCTGAGCCTGTTCGGCGCCAGTTTCATCGGCGCGCGGCTGCTGTTCGGCAATCTGATCAACCGCCTCGGCGGCTTCCGCGTAGCGATTGCCTGCCTGTCGGTGGAAACGTTGGGTTTGTTGCTGTTGTGGATTGCTCCGGATGCGCATTGGGCACTGGCCGGTGCGGCGCTGAGCGGTTTCGGCTTCTCGCTGGTGTTCCCGGCGCTGGGCGTGGAAGCAGTGAATCTGGTGCCGGCCTCGAGCCGTGGCGCGGCGGTCGGTGCCTATTCACTGTTCATTGATTTGTCGCTGGGGATCACCGGGCCGCTGGCCGGGGCGATTGCGGCGGGGTTCGGTTTTGCTTCGATCTTTCTGTTCGCAGCCTTCGCGGCGTTGAGCGGCCTTGGCTTGAGTGTCTATCTGTACAAGCACACGGCGAAGTATCGCGAGGTTTAGAAGTCCACCTTGCCGCGCCCGGCCTTGATGCTGCCGCGCTTGGTTTTCGACTCCAGCCGACGCTTCTTCGAACCGAGGGTCGGCTTGGTCGGGCGGCGTTTCTTTTCGACTTTGGTGGCGCTGAGAATCAGCTCGACCAGCCGCTCCAGCGCATCGGCGCGGTTGGCTTCCTGGGTGCGATATTGCTGCGCCTTGATGATCAGCACGCCGTCGCTGGTGATACGGCTGTCGCGCAGTGCCAGCAGGCGTTCCTTGTAGAACTCCGGCAACGACGAGTTGGGAATGTCGAAGCGCAAGTGCATGGCGCTGGAGACCTTGTTGACGTTCTGCCCTCCGGCGCCTTGCGCGCGGATGGCGGTCAATTCGATCTCGGCATCCGGCAGATGCACATTGTTGGAAATCACCAGCATGGAAAAGCGTCCGTAATCAGAGCGTGCAGGATAACCTGATTCACTCAACCTCTGTGGGAGCGAGCCTGCTCGCGAAGGCGGTGTGTCAGTCGATGCAGATGTTTCTGATGGACCGCTTTCGCGAGCAGGCTCGCTCCCACAGGGTTCGGTGTGATGCCAGATTTTTCCATTTCAAAACAACAAACCCGGCACTCTGGCCGGGTTTGTCGTTTCTGCCTGCGAGGTTATTTCGCTGTTGCAGCCACCACCGCCTGCACACTGCGCTTGTTCTTGATCAGGTAGCAGACCCACATGAACACCACCCACACCGGAATCGCGTACACCGAGATCTGAATCCCCGGGATCAGCAGCATCACGCCGAGGATGAACACCACGAACGCCAGGCAGACGAAGTTGCCGTACGGGTACCACAGCGCCTTGAACAGTGGCGTCTGTTTGGTCTGGTTCATGTGCTGGCGGAATTTGAAGTGCGAGTAGCTGATCATCGCCCAGTTGATCACCAGCGTCGCAACCACCAGCGACATCAGCAGTTCCAGCGCGTGCTGCGGGATCAGGTAGTTGAGCAGCACGGCAACCAGCGTCACTGCCGCCGACGCCAGAATCGAACGCACCGGCACGCCGCGCTTGTCGATCTTCGCCAGACCTTTCGGCGCATCGCCCTGCTCGGCCATGCCCAGCAGCATGCGGCTGTTGCAGTAGGTGCCGCTGTTGTATACCGACAGCGCGGCGGTCAGCACGACGAAGTTGAGGATGTGCGCGGCGGTGTTGCTGCCGAGCATCGAGAACACTTGTACGAACGGGCTGCCGCTGTAGGAATCGCCCGACGCATTGAGAGTTTCCAGCAGGCTATCCCAAGGAGTCAGCGACAGCAGGATCACCAGTGCGCCAATGTAGAAAATCAGGATGCGGTAGATCACCTGATTGATCGCTTTCGGGATCACGGTTTTCGGCTTGTCCGCTTCAGCGGCGGTGAAACCGAGCATTTCCAGACCGCCGAAGGAGAACATGATGATCGCCATGGCCATCACCAGACCGCTCACCCCGTTGGGAAAGAAACCGCCGTGGGACCACAGGTTGCTCACCGACGCCTGCGGGCCGCCGTGGCCGCTGACCAGCAGGTAGCTGCCCAGCGCGATCATGCCAACGATGGCCACAACCTTAATGATCGCAAACCAGAATTCGGCTTCACCGAAGACTTTGACGTTGGCCAGGTTGATCGCGTTGATCAGCACGAAGAATGCAGCAGCGGAGACCCAGGTCGGGATGTCCGGCGCCCAGTAATGGATGTACTTGCCAACCGCCGTCAGCTCGGACATGCCCACCAGAATGTACAGAATCCAGCAGTTCCAGCCCGAGAGGAAACCGGCGAAACCGCCCCAGTATTTGTGCGCGAAATGACTGAAGGAACCGGCCACCGGCTCTTCGACGATCATTTCGCCGAGCTGGCGCATGATCATGAAGGCGATGAAGCCGCAGATGGCGTAGCCGAGGATCATCGACGGCCCGGCGGATTTCAGGACCCCGGCAGAACCGAGGAACAATCCGGTACCGATCGCGCCACCGAGGGCGATCAGTTGAATATGGCGATTTTTCAGGCCGCGTTTAAGCTCGCCTGATTGCGAGGGTTGTCCACTCATGAAAAAGGTCTCACGCAAGGTTTGATGATGTTCAGTAGACGTTGCTGCAAGGTTGCGATTTCAGGCAGCCCCGATCAAACCCCAGCGCAGGCACCAGGAGTTCAGCTCATTTACAACGGTCATGCGTCACCTGTTTGTTTTTATCTGTGACGAAATCGAACCCGGCACGCTTGTGGCGCGGCGGAGTGAACAAGGCGGATAGCCTCGAGATTTTTGCGATTACGCAGAGGGTCACAGTTAAAACGCGGCGCATTGTACACCGCTAACCCCCTGCTGCCAGACCCGCCTGATCAGCGTGTCGGTTGCCGGGATTGCATGTGTCCGCCTCGACAGTCTCGAGCGGCTGCAAAATGTGAGTCAGGCCTTTGCAGGCCATCGACGGGGACGAGGAGAAAACCGTCCCACGGGGAGAAGTGGAAATCAGTCGCGGCGTACATTGCGCCTCCTTCTTGTTATTCGCCTGCACGACAGGCATGGGGCGCATAACACCCTGCCTGAAGGCTGGAAACAAGCGCGCCAGAGCCCTGCGTGGCGCACGCTCCGTCGGGTTACGGAAGCTTTTCCTTACAACGGAGGGCGAGACGGGAAATCACCGCGTTGGCGGGTCAATATCGTCAGGTTTTCTTTACAGCGCGTAACGAATATTTTCCGAATCAGAAATTTCTGTAGGACGTCTGCATATTGACGGTCGCTAGCTTGCTATCAATTTCACCAACCTAGTTTTTTGTTTTCAAATAAGAAAATCCATCCCGAAAAACAGAACAAAAAGTCTATTTAAAAATTAAATGGATAAATTTTTGCATTCACAAAAACGCTCAACTAGGTTCTTCACGTCTCACCGGCCACCTCGACCGGTCAGTCATAAACCGTGAAATTCTCTAGGAGATCGACCATGCAAGCACTGGAAAAAGACTTGGATACCGAACTGCAACTGGACGAATGGTTTGAAGCGCCAACCCATGAGGCCGCTGTGGAAATGATGCAAGCCGACGCGGTGGTTCCGTTCGGCACGGCGATGTGGCCTCTGTAAGACATCCCGGGCAGGCACGGTCCGGCCGGTCGTGCCTGCCGCTTCATTTCCCGGTCAGTCAGGGAGGATTCATGGACAAGCCCCGCGCCATCTCGCATTTCCTTTACTACCTCGAACATCACCCAGCCCTCGCCGGCCTCGACTCGGCGAAGGTCATGCTCGGCCATACTGCCGACTACGAAGCCCTGACCGGCGCCATTGCCGAACAGGCCGGTGAACATCCGCGCTTCCAGTTCAGCGCCCGGCGCCTGGACCTGGAAAGCACCGCAGCGCTGTCCGAAGCAATTGCCGATAGCGATCTGTACATTTTCTTCTACGACTCTTCCACCCTGCTCAACCCACGCCCCGACGGCCCGGAGTTCGTTCGTGCGCTGCAAGCGGTCATGGCGGAAAACTGGAAGAAGTCGCTGCTGTTCAAGGATTACGGCGACTACTTCTACGACACTTTCAGCATCACCCCGCAGCGCATCGCCGGGCTCAACAGTCACCTGATCCAGCGCATGTCCCAAGCGACCACGCTGAGTTTCAAGGACGACCACGGCTCATGGTTCGAAACGCCGATGAGCAGCATCAAGAAGTGGACCGACATCAATGGCGTCGGCAACTTCGACCTCGCCCCCGGCGAAATTGCCACCCACAGCGAAGCCATCAATGGCCATGTGAAATTCAAGGGCACCTTCCTCAGCACCATCCCCTTCGCGCGCAAGTACGGCGTGCTGGAATCGCCGCTGGAATTGTGGATCGAGAACTCGACCATCAGCCGCATCGCCACCGACGTGCCGGGGCTGGAACATGATTTCAACAAGTACCTGGATGCCAACCCGTCGAACCGGCGAATTGAGGAGTTGGGGATTGGCACAAACGAAGGCGTGAAGGATCTGTATGCGCGCAATGCCGGGTTCGAGGAGCGGCATTGTGGGCTGCATCTCGGACTGGGCGGTGGCGCCAAGGGTAGTCATCACCTGGACCTGATCTTTTCGGGTGGGGTGTTGGCGCTGGATGACAAACCAGTCTTCGACGGACGATTCGTGTTTTAAGCGACTGGCCCCTTCGCGAGCAGGCTCGCTCCCACAGGGGATTTATGTAAGCCGCAGATGATCGTTCCCACGCTCCGCGTGGGAATGCAGCCCGGGACGCTCCGCGTCCCTTCCAAAGCCGAACGCGGAGCGTCCGTTGAGGCATTCCCACGCAGAGCGTGGGAACGATCGCTGGGCGCCAGACGAAAAAAACGCCAACCCTAGGGTTGGCGTTTTTGCTTCAACTTGCAGCTAGTAACTCACAGCTGCCTTATTCCGGTTTCTTGCGTCCAAAACCCGGGCGCTGACCGGAACCAGCCGGTGCGCCGCGACGCTTGCCCGAGGGCTTGTCGCCGTCGACCAGTTTGATCCCCGGACGCTTCGGCGCCGGTTTGGCCGGGCGCTTGTTGCTGGTGTCGGCTGGACGATCCGCCACTGGCGTACCGCGACCGGCCGGTGCACGACCTTCGCCACGCTCAGTACGGCCATTAGCCGGACGCGGTGCGCGCTCGCCGTCACGGGCGACTGGCTTGCGACCTGGACGCTCGCCTTCGATCTGCGGCTCACGGCTCGGGCGCGGTGCGGTTGGTGCGCCAGCGGCTGGACGCAGGGTACGCACGCGCTCGGTCTTGGCCATCGGCCGCGACGATTTGCGCTGCATGCGTTCGAGCTTGTCCTTGCTCTTGGCGTTCAGCTGCGGCATTGCCACCGGGGTCAGGCCGACTTCGGCGCTGAGCACGTCGACTTCGTACTGGCTCATTTCGCGCCAGCGGCCCATCGGCAGGTCGGAGTTGAGGAACACCGGACCGAAACGCACACGCTTCAGACGGCTGACCACCAGACCCTGCGATTCCCACAGACGACGCACTTCACGGTTGCGCCCTTCCATGACCACGCAGTGGTACCAATGGTTGAAGCCTTCACCGCCCGGCGCCTGTTGAATGTCGGTGAAACGCGCCGGGCCGTCTTCCAGCACCACGCCGGCCTTGAGGCGTTCGATCATCTCGTCATCGACTTCACCGCGTACACGCACGGCGTACTCGCGGTCCATCTCGTAGGACGGGTGCATCAGACGGTTGGCCAGCTCACCGTCAGTGGTGAACATCAGCAGACCGGTGGTGTTGATGTCGAGACGGCCGATGTTGATCCAGCGGCCTTCTTTCGGACGCGGCAGCTTGTCGAACACGGTCGGACGGCCTTCCGGGTCGTCACGGGTGCAGATTTCGCCGTCGGGCTTGTTGTACATGATCACGCGGCGCACCGATTCGGCGGCCTCTTCGCGTTTGATCACCTTGCCATCGATGGTAATGGCGTCATGCATGTCGACGCGCAGTCCGAGGGTGGCGTCTTTGCCATTGACCTTGATCCGGCCCTGGCTGATCCAGGATTCCACGTCACGGCGCGAGCCGACGCCGATACGGGCGAGGACCTTCTGCAGCTTTTCGCCTGCTGGGCCGATTTCCTGGTCGTCTTTCTGATTGATGTCACTCATCTGGGCACCTCCCGGTGTGGTCTGTTCAGGCGGCGCCTGAAGTATTGAAAACTGGGTCCAGGCCGAAGGGATCGGCGAAGGGTCGCGAATCATACGCGGATGTGCGCCATCGCGCATCAGAGACTAGCTGATCGATTGCCGGTTATTTCTTTTTCCGCCGACCGGCACCACCGAGTTTGATCAGGCGCAGCGCGGCTTCGGCCAGCACGGTACGCTTGTCGTCCTTGTCGAGTTTCTTCCAGGCCTTGATCTCGCGCTTGCTGCGACCGCAACCCAAGCAGATGTCGTCGGAGAATTTGCAGAGGCTGATGCAGGGGTCTTTGGTTGAGCTCATCGCAATCTCCAGAACGACATTTCACCCTGTGGGAGCGAGCCTGCTCGCGAAGGCGCAGTGTCATTCAGTATTGATGTATCTGACACACCGCCTTCGCGAGCAGGCTCGCTCCCACAAGGGTCTTCACTGGTTTCTCAATAGGCGTCAGTCTTCGAACTCGCGCCGTTCGGCTTCAATCGCCTCAGCCAGTGCGCGGGCTTCGGCTTCTTCTTCGCTGAGTTCCGGTTCCGGCTGTTCGAGGGCGGCGACAGCGGCCAGGAGCTTCTCGCGGGCTTCGGCGACACCGAGAATGTCTTCTTCCGGTTCGGCGTCAGGCGCCGCTTCAAGTTCAACTTCAGCTTCAACAACCGGCTCGATGATCTCAGGCTCGGGCACCGGCGCTTCGCCATCCACCGCATCGCGCAGCAAATCGTCGAAATCGGTTTTGATGCCCTCTTCCATGCTGTCCAGCTCCAGCAGCAGGGAATGGAAACTGGTTTCTTCCTTCTCCTCCTCCGGCTCCGCGCTGGCGTCGGCCAGTTCCTGCAGACTCTGCGGCACCGGCGCGTCGTCGAAGTCGAGCACCGGTTCGGCTTCCATCTCGCGCAGTTCGGCCAGCGGCGGCAGGTCTTCGAGGTTTTTCAGGTTGAAGTGGTCGAGAAACGCCTTGGTCGTGGCGAACATCGCCGGTTTGCCCGGCACGTCGCGATAACCGACGACGCGGATCCACTCACGCTCGAGCAAGGTCTTGACGATGTTGCTGTTGACCGCCACGCCACGCACGTCTTCGATTTCGCCCCGGGTGATCGGCTGGCGATAGGCGATCAACGCGATGGTTTCCAGCAAGGCGCGGGAATAGCGCTGCGGGCGCTCTTCCCAGAGACGGCCGACCCACGGCGAGAACTTCTCGCGGATCTGCAAGCGATAGCCCGACGAGACTTCCTTGAGCTCGAAGGCACGGCCCTCGCAGGATTTGCCGAGCAGGGTCAGGGCTTTCTTGAAGACCGCCGGCTCCGGCCGCTCGCCTTCTTCGAACAGTTCAAACAGGCGCTCAAGGGATTGCGGCTTTCCCGAGGCCAACAGAAAGGCTTCAAGCAGGGACGCCAGCTCGCGGGGTTCAGTCAGGTTCATACAGGGACTCGTTATTCGGCTCGGGCTCGCACGTGGATCGCGGCGAACGGCTCATTCTGCACCAGCTCGACCAAGGATTCCTTGACCAGTTCAAGGATCGCCATAAAAGTCACCACCACACCCAGGCGACCTTCTTCAGCGGTGAACAGCTCGACAAACGGCACAAAACCGCCGCCCTTGAGCCGTTCCAGCACATCACTCATGCGCTCGCGGGTGGACAGCGCTTCACGGCTGACCTGGTGGCTTTCGAACATGTCGCCACGGCGCAGAACTTCGGCCATGCACATCAGAATCTCTTCCAGCGCGACGTCGGGCAACAGCTTGCGCGCCCGCGCTTCCGGGGCGTCGAGCTTGGGCAAGATCACATCCCGGCCGACCCGGCTCAGACCGTCGATGCCTTCAGCGGCAGCCTTGAAGCGCTCGTATTCCTGCAAGCGGCGGATCAGTTCAGCGCGCGGGTCGTCTTCTTCATCTTCAACGGTTTCGGCGCGCGGCAGAAGCATGCGCGATTTGATCTCGGCAAGCATCGCCGCCATCACCAGATATTCGGCGGCCAGCTCCAGACGCACCGACTGCATCAACTCGACGTAGCCCATGTACTGGCGGGTGATTTCCGCCACGGGGATGTCGAGGATATTGATGTTCTGTTTGCGGATCAGATACAGCAGCAGGTCGAGCGGGCCTTCGAAGGCTTCAAGAAAGACTTCCAGCGCATCCGGCGGGATGTACAAGTCCAGCGGCATTTCCATGACCGCCTGGCCATAGACCATCGCGAACGGCAGTTCCTGCTGGGCGCCGGCCTGGGGATCGACCACGGTTTCCACTGCGGACATTCAGGCCTCGACCATGAACGGCGTCGGATCGCCGCAACCGACGCGGACCACTTCCGGGTCGTCGCCGGTCAGGTCAATCACCGTTGAGGCCTTGATGCCGCCAAAACCGCCGTCGATGATCAGATCGACCTGATGCTCAAGCAACTGGCGCATTTCGTAGGGATCGCTGAGCGGGTCTTCATCGCCGGGCATGATCAGCGTCACGCTCATCAGCGGCTCGCCGAGTTCGGCCAGCAGCGCCAGCGCGATCGGATGGCTTGGCACGCGCAGGCCGATGGTGCGTTTTTTCGGATGCAGCAACAGGCGCGGCACTTCGCGGGTGGCGTTGAGAATAAAGGTGTAAGGGCCGGGTAGATGCGCCTTGAGAATGCGGAAGGTGCCGGTGTCGATCTTGGCGTAATTGCCCAGTTGCGACAGGTCGCTGCAGATCAGCGCGAAGTTGTGCTTTTCATCGAGCTGACGCAGACGTCGCACACGCTCGATGGCGGTCTTGTCGCCAATCTGGCAACCAATGGCGTAGGACGAGTCCGTGGGATAAATCACCACCCCGCCCTTGCGGATGATCTCGACCGCCTGTTTGATCAGGCGCGCTTGCGGGTTTTCCGGATGTATCTGGAAAAATTGACTCACATTCTCTACCTGTTCAGACGGCGGCAATATCTGTGTCATGTTTGAACCGACACCACAGGGGTGGAAGGTCCTCGGGAACCGGCCGGTACTGGCCGATCTCGGACCAGCCGCCAGGGCCATGGAAGTCACTGCCGGCGCTGACCAGCAGACCGAACTCACGGGCAAGGATCGCCAGGCTGCCCACCTGTTCTGCGGGCTGATGGCCATTGACCACCTCGATAGCATGCCCGCCTGCTTGAATATAGTCGGCAATCAGCTTTCGGCGCTTGCTACGGGTGAAATCGTAGTGCCATGGATGCGCCAGGCTGACCCAGGCACCGGCGGCGCGCAGGGTGGCGACGGTGTCTTCCAGGGTCGGCCAGTGCAGCTTGACGTCGCCGAGCTTGCCGGCGCCGAGCCATTTGCGAAACGCCTCGGCGCGATCCTTTACATAACCTTCACGCACCATCCAGTCAGCGAAATGCGGCCGGGCCGGCGCGTTGCCGCTGTCGCCCAGCTCCTGCTGGATCTGCCGGGCGCCGTCGAGGGCACCGGGCATCCCCTTGAGGGCGAGCTTGCGGCTTATTTCTTCCGACCGCAGCCAGCGGCCATCGTGCAATTTGGCGATCGCTTCGACCAACGGCGCAGCGTTGACGTCGAAACCGTAGCCCAATACGTGAATGGTCGCCCCGCCCCAGGTGCAGGACAATTCGACGCCATTGACCAGTTGCATGCCCAACTCGGTGGCAGCAGTACGCGCCTCGGCGAGCCCCTCAAGGGTGTCGTGGTCGGTCAACGCCAGGACTCGCACGCCGTTTTCGAACGCTCGCGCAACCAGAACCGCAGGCGCCAGGGCGCCGTCGGAGGCCGTGCTGTGGCAGTGCAAATCAACATTCACGGGGAGTTGTAACCTCAAATCAGCTGGCGCTATCGCGCGCCCATATGTTTGTTATTATGCCGCCACATCCAGCTTCTGGCTCTCACTGTGAAACAATTCATCGATTTCATCCCGCTTTTGCTGTTCTTCATCGTTTACAAACTTGATCCACGGGTCGTCGACATTGCCGGCCAGCAAGTGACCGTAGGCGGTATCTACAGCGCCACGGCGATGCTGATCATCAGTTCGCTGGTGGTGTACGGCGCGCTGTTCATCAAGCAGCGCAAGCTGGAAAAGAGCCAGTGGCTGACGCTGATCGCCTGCCTGGTATTCGGCAGCCTGACGCTGGCATTCCACAGCGAAACCTTCCTGAAATGGAAAGCGCCGGTGGTCAATTGGTTGTTCGCTGCGGCGTTCATCGGTAGCCATTTCATCGGCGATCGCCTGCTGATCAAACGCATCATGGGCCACGCGCTGACCTTGCCAGACCCGGTCTGGACGCGCCTGAACATCGCCTGGATCGGCTTCTTCCTGTTCTGCGGCGCGGCCAACCTGTTCGTCGCCTTCACCTTCCAGAGCATCTGGGTCGACTTCAAGGTGTTCGGCAGCCTGGGCATGACCGTGCTGTTCCTGGTCGCACAGGGCGTTTACCTGTCGCGCCATCTGCATGACACCGATACCACAACGCCTAAAACCGAGGACTGACATGCTCTACGCCATCATTGCCACCGACGTTGCCAACTCGCTGGAAGCTCGCCTGTCCGCGCGCCCGGCGCATCTGGAACGCCTGCAAGCGCTCAAGGGCGAAGGCCGCATCGTGCTGGCCGGCCCGCACCCGGCCGTCGACAGCAATGATCCGGGCGCAGCGGGTTTCACCGGCAGCCTGATCGTCGCCGAGTTCGACTCCCTCAGCGCCGCTCAGGCTTGGGCCGATGCCGATCCGTACATCGCCGCCGGCGTCTACGCCAATGTGATCGTTAAACCGTTCAAGCAAGTCCTGCCTTAATCCCGCTATTGAAATGCCGAAGGGATTCATGTGGCGAGGGGATTCATCCCCGCTGGGTGGCGAAGCCGCCCCAAAACCCATCCAACGCGGTGTGCCTGACACACCGCATGCTCCCATTTCAGGACTGCTACGCAGCCCAACGGGGCGGTGCGACGTTTCGCTAAACCCCTCGCCACAGAATATTCATCAGCCACAAATTATTTGTCAGCCACCAACATCACCTCCTGCGCACTGAACCTTCTTGCTTCTCACCCATCTCAATCGCTCATTATTCTCGTTTGCCTGCCGACAACCTGCCCAATATCCATTTGGAAACAGGTGTCGCGATGCGCAAGGGTCCGTTGTGTCTGATGTTGCTCACGTTGTCGATCATGGCCTCCGCCCATGGTGAGGAAACCACCGAAAGCGGCAGCTCCACACCATTGTCATTGAGCGCCGGCAGCCAGATCACCGAGCTGCAACAGCGGCTCAAGGCCAGTGAGCAGCAGCGCGAAGAACTGAACAAACAACTGCAAAATGCCGACAACACTCGCGAAAGCGCCCAGCTCGCCCGGCTGCGCCAGGAGAACCAGCGTCTGAAGCTGCAACTCAAGGAAGCCCAGGCCAGCCCGCTGCCGCGTTTGCTGACCGATCAACAGCAGTGGTTCGTCACTGGCGCCGGGGTAGCGCTATTGGCGCTGCTCTGCGGTATCTTTGCCAGTGGTGCAAGCCGAAAACGTCGGCAATGGCTAAATTGAGTGAGTCATGAGCGAGCTGTTACTGATTGATGATGACCAGGAGTTGTGCGAACTCCTGAGTAGCTGGTTGAGCCAGGAAGGCTTCCAGGTGCGCGCCTGCCACGACGGCCAGAGCGCCCGCAAGGCGTTGGCCGAAACCGCCCCGGCGGCGGTAGTGCTGGACGTGATGCTGCCCGACGGCAGCGGTCTGGAACTGCTCAAGCAATTGCGCAACGACCACGCCGACCTGCCGGTGCTGATGCTGTCAGCGCGTGGCGAACCGCTGGACCGCATCCTCGGCCTCGAACTGGGCGCCGACGATTACCTGGCCAAACCCTGCGACCCCCGCGAACTGACCGCGCGCCTGCGCGCCGTGTTGCGCCGCAGCCACCCGGCCGCCGTATCGACGCAACTTGAGCTGGGTGATCTGAGTTTCAGCCCGGTGCGCGGCGTAGTCAGCATCGACGAAAAAGAACTGACCCTGACCGTCTCCGAAAGCCGCCTGCTCGAAGCCCTGCTCAAGCAGCCCGGCGAGCCGCTGGACAAACAGGAACTGGCGCAACTGGCCCTCGGCCGCAAGCTGACCCTGTACGACCGCAGCCTCGACATGCACGTCAGCAATCTGCGCAAAAAAATCGGCCCCCACCCCGACGGCCGCCCACGCATCGTCGCGCTGCGTAGCCGTGGTTACTACTACAGCTTATAAGACCTGCGCCGTGTAGGAGTGAGCCTACTCGCGATGGCGGTGTGTCAGTCAACACACTCTTGTGCCATCGCGAGCAGCCTCACTCCAGAGGGGATCTGATCTTTTCCACGCTCTATGGGAATGCAGCCATCGGTGGCTTTGCAGTGGTTAATCGGGCATCGAACGAATAATGTCGGCCAAATCGTCCTTGGTTATCTCGTTGGCCTTAATGGCAGCGGCAATGTCTTTTTTGGAAAGTGGGAAACGCTTGAATATTTCTTGCAAAGTATTCGCATCAACATTTGCCAGCCAGAGCGGATCAATGAAAGAACCGCCGTACTCAGGCTTCATCGGTACTTCTTCGTGGGCAATCGTACCCTTATGATTGAGATACACCACATAACGATCATGCCCTTCAGGAAAGCTTTTATCGTGATATAGCGTAGTACCCTGCGGCAGCACGTAGTAATTTTCGTCGCCGTTTGGACCCTCGATCAGCAACGGTTCTTTAGTTTTGATCATCTTCATATCGTGCCCCTGCGAACCATGATCAAAAATCAGGAATGCCAAAAAAATCGCATTGACCGATAAAGCTGCCATCAGCCATGGGCCGAGTTGCCTGGTAAACGTTTTATTAGTCATAAGGAAGCTCGGTATTCGCTTTGTTAAGGCACGCAGCCGTTGTTCTTTCGCTGAGCGACAATGTCGTCTAAATGAGTGATCACAGCCTCGGCCCGTGCATTATCCAAAAGATCGCAGCCTTCAGCACCTCCTGCACTGGATATGTGTAAGGCCGGGCACGAAGCGTCTTTACCGAAGCTTTACGCTGCGCTGACCGCCGCTGACCTTGATCTGCGTAATCTGCACTCATCCGGAACGTACCGGGAACGAGACAAGGAGATACACCATGCGCAAGACTCTTATCGCTCTGATGTTCGCTGCCGCTCTGCCAACCGTGGCCATGGCCATGCCGCAGGATGGCGGTCCGCTGGGTGGTCCGCTGGATGGCCCGCGCCACGGCGGTCAGATGCACGGCGGCATGCACGGCAAAGGCCCGTACAGCGAGCTCGACCTGACCCGCGAACAGCGCGAGCAGATTCGCAAGATCATGGGCGAGCAGATGCACGAGCGTAAGCAGGTGGTCGACAAGTACCTGGAGAAACTCTCGCCGGCCGACCAGAAAGCCATGAAGGACGAGATCGCGGCCAACCACAAGAAAGCCGAGTCCGATGTCCGTGCACTGCTTAAGCCCGAGCAACAGAAGCAGTTCGACGAAATCCAGAAGAAACGCGCCGAACGCCGCGCCGAATGGGCCGAGTTCAAGGCCTGGAAAGCGCAGCAGGCACAAAAGGCGCAATAATGGCTTGACCCTGGGCCCGACGACTCACCTCGTCGGGCCTGTTCCATTCAAATCGAATGTGGGAGCGAGCCTGCTCGCGAAGGCGGTGTATCAGCCAGCGATGGTTTGACTGACACTGCGTCTTCGCGAGCAGGCTCGCTCCCATATTTGAACGGTGTGATTTTCGAGGAGTTTCTGTGCGTTCACTGTTCTGGCGGATTCTTGCGAGCTTCTGGCTGGCCATCGCTCTGGTAGCCGGGCTGTCGATTCTGCTCGGGCACATGCTCAATCAGGACGCGTGGATTCTCAGCCGCCATCCCGGCCTCAACACACTGGCCGCAGAATGGACGCAGACTTACGAAACCCAAGGCGAGGAAGCCGCCCAGGACATCCTCGAACAACGCAAACGCCAGTATCACATCGACGTTCAGGTGCTCAACGAAACCGGCGATCCGGTGGTGCGTGGCACCTTCCCGCGCCGCGCCGCAGCATTCGAAGCGCGGCAGAACAACGATGACCGCCGCCTGCCATGGCGGCGTCTGACCGACGAGATCACCAGTGAAAAAACCGGTGATACCTACCTGTTCATCTACCGCATCCCGCACCCGGAACTCGACGCCTGGCACCGCGAAAGCCTGCTCTGGCCGCTGAGTGCGCTGGGCATCGCGCTGGTGGTGCTGACCCTGTTCAGTTTGCTCGTGACTTTCTCTATCACCCGCCCACTGAGTCGCTTGCGCGGCGCGGTGCATGATCTGGGGCAGACGACTTATCAACAGAACAGTTTGGCGAAACTGGCCAACCGCCGCGACGAATTCGGCGTGCTGGCCACTGATTTCAACCGCATGGGTGCGCGCTTGCAAAGCCTGATCGGCAGTCAGCGCCAGTTGCTGCGCGATGTCTCCCATGAACTGCGCTCACCACTGGCGCGCCTGCGCATCGCGTTGGCTTTGGCCGAGCGCGCCAACCCTGAAGAGCGCGAAAAACTGTGGCCACGCCTGACCCGCGAATGCGATCGGCTGGAGGCGTTGATCAGTGAAATTCTGGTGCTGGCGCGAGTCGATGCCGACAACGCCAGCGCTGAAGAAGTGGACCTGAATGCGTTGCTCGCCACGCTGCAAAAGGATGCGCAGCTCAGCTCCCCCGAGCAGCCCGTGCGCCTGCAAGCCGAGCCGCAGTTGAATCTCAAAGGCTGGCCAACGATGATCGAGCGCGCCGTGGACAATCTGCTACGCAACGCCCAGCGCTTCAACCCGAGCGATCAGCCGATCGACTTGCAGGCAGCGCGGCAGGGTGAGCGGATTGTCATCAGCGTGCGCGACCACGGGCCGGGGGTGCAGACCGAACATCTGAGTCAGTTGGGCGAGCCGTTCTACCGGGCGCCGGGGCAGACCGCTGCCGGGCATGGCCTGGGGCTGGCGATTGCCAAACGCGCGGCGGAACGGCATGGCGGCACGCTGACGCTGGCCAATCATCCGCAGGGCGGCTTTGTGGCGAGTCTGGAATTGCCGTTGGTACCGGGAGTCGTGGTCCAGCCCTGAAAAAGCCCCTCACCCCAACCCTCTCCCGGAGGGAGAGGGGGCCGACCGAGTTGTCTGCCGTTGTGCATCGACCTTATGGATTCGCAGAAACTAGACGTCCGGTATCCCGACGCTGGATTCAGCGAAGGACGCTCAGGTCGGTGTAATTCCAAAGCATCCCCCCAATCAGTCCCCTCTCCCTCTGGGAGAGGGTTAGGGTGAGGGGCTTTTGATCTTCAGGCCTTACCGGGCCAGGCGCTGACGAACTCAGCCAGATCAACCTTCTCCGCCACGCGCGGCTCTTTCTGCGGCGTGCCGAGATAGAGAAACGCGATCACCTCCTCGCCTTCCACCAGCCCCAAGCCTTCGGCCACATGCTTTGAGTACGCCAGATCCCCGGTGCGCCACACTGCGCCAATCCCCTGCGCATACGCCGCCAGCAGAATCCCGTGGGCAGCACAGCCGGCCGTGAGCAGTTGCTCGGCCTTCGGGTATTTCACGTGTTCCTGCAATTTCGCGATGACCACAACCACCAGCGGCGCGCGCAGTGGGCCGTTGCGGGCCTTGTCGATCATCGCTTCGGTGACTTCGCCGCTCTGCTGGCGGGCCGCCTCGGCCAGCAACTCGCCCATTTGCTCACGCGCTGCGCCTTCGACGGTCAAAAAGCGGTACGGCTGCAAGTGCCCGTGATCCGGGGCACGCAAGGCCGCGGCGAACAGGGCTTCGCGCTGCTCGGCAGTGGGGGCCGGTTCGACCAGTCGGGGAACGGAAACACGGTTGAGCAACGCGTCGAGAGCCTGCATCGGCCACCTCCTTTGAAAAATGTGCGGCTATTCTAGCTTCATCTGCGCAGCGCCTGCCGGTTTACATGCCTTGCCCCACAGGTAGAATGGCGCCCTTCTCCCATCAGCCCGAGCGGATTTCATGGCGTTGCCGACCTTACGGATCATTGGTTTTATCATCGGCATCTTCCTGATCACCCTGGCTGTGGCCATGGTCGTGCCGATGGCCACGCTGGTGATTTTCGAGCGCACCAGCGACCTGCCGTCGTTCCTCTGGGCGAGCATGATCACCTTTGTCGCCGGCCTCGCCCTGGTGATACCCGGCAGACCGGAACACATTCACCTGCGCCCGCGCGACATGTACCTGCTGACGGTCAGCAGCTGGCTGGTGGTGTGCATTTTCGCCGCGCTGCCGTTTCTGCTGACCCAGCACATCAGCTACACCGACTCGTTCTTCGAAAGCATGTCCGGCATCACCGCCACCGGTTCCACCGTGCTCAACGGCCTGGACAACATGTCGCCGGGGATTCTGATGTGGCGGTCGCTGCTGCACTGGATCGGCGGCATCGGCTTCATCGGCATGGCGGTGGCGATTCTGCCGCTGCTGCGCATCGGTGGCATGCGCCTGTTCCAGACCGAATCCTCGGACCGCTCGGAAAAGGTCATGCCGCGCTCGCACATGGTGGCGCGGCTGATCGTGGCGGCCTACGTCGGCATCACCATTCTCGGCAGCCTGGCGTTCTGGTGGGCCGGGATGAGCCCGTTCGATGCGATCAACCACGCGATGTCGGCGATTTCCACCGGTGGCTTCTCGACCTCCGACCAGTCGCTGGCCAAGTGGACGCAACCGGCAGTTCATTGGGTGGCGATTGTCATCATGATCCTCGGCAGCCTGCCGTTCACCCTCTACGTGGCGACGCTGCGCGGCAACCGCCGTGCGTTGATCAGGGATCAACAGGTGCAGGGTTTGCTGGCGATGTTGCTGGTGACCTGGCTGGTGCTCGGCACCTGGTACTGGTGGACCACCAAGCTGCATTGGCTGGAAGCGCTGCGGCATGTGGCGCTGAACGTGACCTCGGTAGTCACTACCACCGGTTTCGCCCTCGGCGACTACAGCCTGTGGGGCAACTTCTCGCTGATGCTGTTTTTCTACCTGGGTTTTGTCGGCGGTTGCTCAGGTTCGACGGCGGGCGGGATCAAGATTTTCCGTTTCCAGGTCGCCTATATCCTGCTCAAGGCCAACCTCAATCAGCTGATCCACCCGCGCGCGGTGATCAAGCAGAAGTACAACGGTCACCGCCTCGACGAAGAAATTGTCCGTTCGATCCTGACCTTCTCGTTCTTCTTCGCCATCACCATCTGCGTAATCGCCCTGCTGCTGTCGCTGCTCGGGGTCGACTGGATGACCGCGCTGACCGGCGCCGCCAGCACCGTGTCCGGCGTCGGCCCGGGTCTGGGCGAAACCATCGGCCCGGCCGGCAACTTCGCCACCCTGCCGGATGCGGCGAAGTGGATTCTGTCGTTCGGCATGCTGCTCGGCCGACTGGAGATCATTACGGTGTTTGTGCTGTGTATTCCGGCGTTCTGGCGTCATTGACCGCGTCCGGCACCTGCGTCAGGCGCAAGCGGTACTCGCCGGGCGTGGTGTCGAACCAGCGGCGAAACGCGCGAAAGAAGTTGCTCGGGTCGGCAAAGCCCAACAGGTAAGCGATTTCCAGCAAGGTCATGCTCGGTTGCGCCAGATATTGCTCGGCCAGCTCGCGCCGGGTGTCGTCGAGCAACTGCTGAAAACTGGTGCCCTCCTCCTGCAAGCGCCGCTGCAAAGTGCGCTGCGACAGGTGCAGCGTCTGCGCCACGGTGTCACGCTTGGGCTCGCCCTGGGGCAATAAACGACACAGCACCTGCCGTGCCCGGTGCGTCACGCGACTTTCGGAAAACCGCGCCAGATATTCCCCGGCAAAGCGATCATGCAACAGCGCCATGGCTTCGTTGGCGGTCGGCAGCGGCGCCTCCATATCGGCACGTTCGAAGATCAACGCATCGTAAGGCGCGTTGAACACCAGCGGCGCGTGAAAGGCTTCTTTATAGGGTTGCAGGTTTGTCGGCTGATCGCCCTGAACCAACACTTTGACCGGGTGCAGCGGGCGCCCGGTCAGCCAGCCGCACAGCGCCAGTGCGCAAGCCAGTGACGCTTCGGCGCTCTGCCGGGTCGGCGGCAGGTGATCGCCGTGCACGGTGAGAATCAGCGCGTAACCTTCATCGAGCAAGCGAAAGCTCAAGTCGGCGCTTTCGGCAATGATGCGTTGATAGCGCACCAGACGCTGGAAGCCTTCAGCCAGGGTATTGCTCGACATCAGCGCATAGCCGGCGACATGAAATGAGGCCGGGCGCACCACTTTGCCCATGTTCAGGCCGATCGCCGGGTTGCCGGAAACCTCGACCGCGCGCTGCCAGAGCCGGGTCATGGAGTCTTGCGGGAAGCGTGCATCCGGATCTTCAAGGGCGCTGAAATCCAGCCCCAGCTGCCTGAACAGTACCCGGCAATCCAGGCCGTCCATCTCCAGTGCTTTGACAATCCCCATCGCCCAGCTTGCAGAAGTCGTTCGTTCGCTCATGGTTGTTATTCTTTTACATGACGGGCTGCAGATAACCGCCCTATTTGCGAAGGATACTAAAGTGGCGCCGATTGTCACTGGCCCACGCCAATGATCACTCTAGACTCAAATAAGCTGCCCGACGCACAACTTGTCGCCAGAACAATCACCACAGAGAGCGCGGTCGTGGAAAACATCAAGCAGTTCAACAGCTTCGCCGAGTTCTACCCGTATTACCTCGCCGAACACAGCAACAGCACCTGCCGTCGTTTGCATTTCATCGGCACTTCTCTGGTCATCTTCATTCTCGCCCTGAGCATCGCCAAAGGCGCCTGGCTGCTGTTGCTGGCATTGCCTGTGGCCGGTTACAGCTTTGCCTGGATCGGCCATTTCTTTTTCGAGAAAAACCGCCCGGCGACGTTTCAGCATCCGCTGTACAGCCTGCTCGGCGATTTCGTCATGTACCGCGACATGATTCTCGGTCGCGTGGCGTTCTGAATGAGGGTCTGCCAATGAATGCCCATGCTCGCTTCACCCATATGAAGGACGGCACCGAGGAAGACTGGGCGATTATCGCCGCTGATTTCAGTGCCTATGCCAGACAGCTGCCATCGCGGATCCTCGCGCATTTGAAGCTGCTTGAGGGCGACTTCGGCGGTTTCCCCGTGGATCGCCTGACCCACTCGTTGCAAACCGCGACCCGCGCCTTTCGCGACGGGCGTGACGAGGAATACGTGGTCTGCGCGCTGTTGCACGACATTGGCGACACCCTCGGTTCCTACAATCATCCGGACATCGCCGCAGCGATTCTCAAGCCGTTCGTGAGTGCGGAGAATCTGTGGATGGTGGAGAAGCACGGCATCTTTCAGGGCTATTATTTCTTTCATCACCTGGGCATGGATCGGCACTTGCGCGAGCAATTCAAGGATCATCCGCAGTTCCAGGCCACTGCCGAATTCTGCGCCAAATACGACGCGGCGGCGTTTGATCCCGCGTATGACACGCTGCCGCTGAGTTTCTTCGAGCCAATGATGGAAAGGCTGTTTGCGCAGCCGAAGAACTCGATTTACAAGGCTGCGATGCAAGAACACAGCCCGGCCTGAGAAAACATGTGGGAGCGAGCCTGCTCGCGAAAGCGCTGTATCAGGCACAGAAGTTTCGTCTGACGCTACGCCTTCGCGAGCAGGCTCGCTCCCACAGGGTGCTTTTTCGCTCAGGCGATTTCGGCAACTTTGGCAGCTTTCAATTGCGCCTCACGCGCCTGCGCATCCGCCAGCCGATACAGCTCGATCGTGCCGTCCCAATGCTCGATCAGCGCTGTGCACGACTCGACCCAGTCGCCGCAATTGAGGTAGTCCACCTCCCCCACCTTGCGAATCTCGGCATGGTGGATATGCCCGCAAACCACGCCATGCAGCTCGCGCTTCACACACTCGTGGGCGATGGCTTCTTCAAAGTCGCTGATGAAACTCACCGCTGTCTTGACCTTGTGCTTCAGGTACGCCGACAGCGACCAGTAGCCGTAGCCATAGCGGGCACGCCAGTGATTGAGCCAGCGGTTGAGGGTCAGGGTGAATTCGTAGGCGGAGTCGCCGAGAAACGCCAGCCAGCGGTGATAACGGGTGATCACATCGAACTGATCGCCGTGGATCACCAGCAAATGCCGGCCATCGGCGGTGACATGCACCGCTTCGTCGACCAACTGGATATTGCCCAGAATCAGCTTCGAATAGCGCCGCAGGAATTCGTCGTGGTTGCCGGTGACGTAGATTACCTCGGTGCCGCGCTTGCTCATGGTCAGCAGGCGGCGGATGACGTTGGTGTGGGCTTGCGGCCAGTACATGCCGCTGCGCAGTTTCCAGCCATCGATGATGTCACCGACCAGATAAACCTTGTCGGCGTGGTAGCCCTTGAGAAATTGCGACAAGTGCTCGGCCTGGCAATCCCGCGTGCCCAGGTGCACATCGGAGATCCACAGGGTTCGCACCCGTTGTTTGCGGCTGGGTCGGGCGAGCTCGGCGCTGGTCATGGGCAACCCTCTGCGATGTTTTCGCCAGCTTGCGCGCGCCCGGTTAATCGACCGTGACAGGCGTGAGTCAGTCGTGTGACAACGCATCCGGCGTACGGCGGTGTAGACTGACGGCCACCTCGGAGACAACCTGCCATGCGACCGATCCTCACCCTGCGCCAGTACACCCACGACCTGATTGTGCACAGCCACGAGCACGCGCAGTTGGTGTTCGGTCTGTCCGGTGCGCTGGATTTCGAGGTCGAGGGCTGTGGCAGCCAAGTGCGTCAGCAGAGTGTTGTGGTGGTTCCGTCCGGCGCTCATCATGCCTGCGACAGTCCCCAAGGCAGCAGCTGCCTGGTGCTCGACATCCCTGAAGGGCAATGGGTGCAGGACTCGCTGGGCGCGCACGCCGAGGCCTGTCGCCGCTTGCTCGATCATCCGGGGCGGCTGTCGCTGGACTCGGGGCAGAGCCAATTGGTCAACTGGCTGGCGAACAGTCCGGTCAGCGATCCGTTGATCGCGCAGCAAGGCGCAGTGTTGCTGCTGGCCAGTCTCAATCACGCGCAACCTGCCGAACTCCGCGCGCGTCGCCTGCCCTACGCCGCGCTGGATGCGCACATCGAGCAATACGCCGGCTATCCGCTGCAAGTCGCTGACCTGGCGCGCGTGGCCGGGTTGTCCAGCGCGCGCCTGCACGCACGGTTCATGGCCGAATGCGGACAGACGCCGATGGATTACATCCGCAGTCGACGCCTGCATCTCGCGGTGCAACTGCTGCGCGACACTGCATTGCCGATTGGTGAAGTAGCCAGTCGCGTCGGTTACAGCTCGCAAAGTGCGTTCTCGGCCGCAGTCCTACGTGAATTCGGCTCCTCGCCCGGACATCTTCGGCGCGATTCCTGCGACAAAAGACGATAGCCTGCCGACAGACTTGCAGGCCGAGACGCGGTTCAATGGCCCCATGAAGTTGAACCTGAAAAAAGGAATGCAATGACTCCGCGTACCGCCCTCGGCGCTCTGCATATTGGCGCTTTGATGTTCGGCCTGACCGGTGTGTTCGGCAAACTCGCTGCCGCATCCCCTGCTGTGATCGTCTTTGGACGTGCGGCTTTCGCCGTGCTCGCCCTGGCATTTTTCGCCCGTTTCGCCAGCCAGCATGGTTGGCAGAAACTTCAGGCCGTGGACTGGCGGCGCCTCGCCCTCAGCGGCGTGTTGCTGGCTGGGCACTGGGTGAGTTTTTTCGTATCGGTGAAGATCGCCGGGGTGGCCATCGCCACCTTGGGCTTTGCCAGTTTCCCGGCGTTTACGGTGATTCTCGAAGGACTGATTTTCCGCGAACGCATCCGTGCCAATGAAATCGTCCTGGTGGTATTGGTCAGCATCGGTCTGGTGCTGGTGACGCCCGCATTTGATCTGGGCAGCGGCGCCACCGTCGGCTTGCTTTGGGCCGTACTGTCCGGCCTGCTGTTTTCCCTGCTGTCGCTGACCAACCGCGCCAGTTCCGGGCGCATCCCGGCGGTGCAGGCGGCGTTGTGCCAGAACGTCGTCGTGGCGTTGTGTCTGTTGCCGGTCGCGGCGCCGCAGTTGAGTCAGGTCCGAGCGCTGGACTGGTTGTGGATCGCCCTGCTCGGAGTGTTCTGCACGGGCGTGGCGCACAGCCTGTTCGTCGCCAGTCTGGCGGTGATCAAGGCACGCACGGCGGCAGTGGTGTTCGCCATGGAACCGGTCTACGGCATCACCCTCGCCTGGCTGCTGTTCAGCGAAACCCCGACCCTGCGGATGCTCATCGGTGGCGCGTTGATCATCGTCGCGATTGTGGTGTCGGCGCGGATGTCAGGCTCGGCCGACAAGAAAACCGTCGCCGCCGAGGCCGCCTCTCACTGAGTGCGGTCGTTGTGGCCGAGGTCGCGGTCAGGATCGATCTGATCGCGCACTCGCTGCTTCAATACCTTGGCCTCAGGGAAACCACCGTCGGCCTTGCGCTCCCAGATCTGCACACCCGCACAAGTGATGTGAAACACCCCGCCGGTGCCCGGCACCAATGACACTTTGCCCAAGTCATCAGCGAAGGTACTGAGCAGTTCCTGAGCCAGCCAGGCCGCGCGCAGCAGCCACTGGCATTGGGTGCAATAAGTGATGACAACTTCGGTTTTGACGACGGTCATGATCGCTGAAACTCCTGAGACAGAGGGCGCCGCTATAATAGCCGGCTTTACCGCTTGCCCCGAGACTCACAATGCGCCGTTTGCTGTTCTGCCTGCTGCTTGGTTTCCTTCCCCTGCTGGTTCTCGCCAGTGAGGCGCCACGACCGAAAGTCGGCCTGGTGCTGTCCGGCGGTGCTGCGCGCGGGCTGGCGCACATCGGCGTGCTTAAGGCGCTGGAAGAACAAGGCATCAGGATCGATGCGATTGCCGGCACCAGCATGGGCGCGGTGGTCGGTGGGCTGTACGCCTCGGGCTACAAGGTCGATGAACTGGAAAAGCTCGCCCTGAGCATCGACTGGCAAGCGGCGCTGTCCGACGCGCCGCCGCGTGAGGACGTGCCATTTCGACGCAAGCAGGACGACCGCGACTTTCTGGTGAAGCAGAAACTCAGCTTCCGCGACGACGGCAGCCTCGGCCTGCCATTGGGGGTGATTCAGGGCCAGAATCTCGCGCTGCTGCTGGAAAGCCTGTTGGCCCACACCAGCGACACCCGCGACTTCGACAAACTGCCGATCCCGTTTCGCGCCGTGACCACCGACATCGCCAATGGCGAAAAAGTGGTGTTCCGCAAAGGCCACCTGCCGCAAGTGATCCGCGCGAGCATGTCCATCCCCGCAGTGTTCGCCCCGGTCGAGCTTGATGGCCGGTTGTTGGTGGACGGCGGCATGACCGACAACATCCCGCTGGATGTCGCGCGGGAAATGGGCGTCGACATCGCCATCGTCGTCGATATCGGCACACCGCTGCGCAATCGCAAGCAGTTGACTACCGTGGTGGACGTGCTCAATCAGTCGATCACCCTGATGACCCGGCGCAACTCCGAAGAACAACTGGCGACGCTGCACGCCAATGACGTATTGATCCAGCCTGCGCTGGCCGCGTTCGGCGTGACCGATTTCGGCAAGGCTCAAGAGATGATCGACGCCGGTTATCGCGCCACGCGAATCCTCGATGCGCGGCTGGCGCAACTCAAGCCGACGGAAACCCAGGACGCGGAACTGAACGCCGCCCGCCAGCCTGGGCAACGCACGCCGATCATTACCGGGATCCGCATCGAAAATGACTCGAAAGTCGACGATGACGTGATTCGCTATTACATCCGCCAACCGATCGGCGCGCCGCTGGACCTGGGCCGCCTGCATTCGGACATGGGCACGCTGTACGGCCTCGATTACTTCGATCAAGTACGTTACCGCGTGGTGCACAAAGGCCAGGATCACACCTTGGTCATCAGTGCCAGCGGCAAGCGCAGCGGCACCGATTATTTGCGGGTCGGCCTCAATCTGTCGGACGACATGCGCGGCGACAGTGCTTTCAACCTTGGTGCGAGCTATCGCGTCAACGGCATCAACCGCCTCGGTGCGGAATGGCTGACCCGCGCGCAGATCGGCGACAAGCAGGAGCTGTACAGCGAGTTCTATCAGCCGCTGGACGTCGGCTCGCGTTACTTCGTCGCACCCTACGGGTCGTTCGAGGCGCAGAACGTTGACTCGGTGCTGGATAACGATCCGATCGCCCAGTATCGCGTCGAGCGCTACGGCTTCGGCCTCAATCTTGGGCGGCAGATCGGCAACAACGGTGAAGTGCGACTCGGCGTCGGCCAGGCCTGGGGCAAAGCTGATGTGCGCATCGGTGATCAGGATCTGCCGAGCGAGAGTTTCAACGAAGGCTTCTATACCGTGAAGTATTCCTACGACTCGCTGGACAACGTCTACTTTCCGCACGAGGGCAAGGACGTCAGCCTGACGTTTGCCCAGTTCGAACCGGGCCTGGGTTCAGACAATCGCTATCGCCAGTGGGAACTGAATTTCGACAAGGCCATGAGCCACGGGCCGGATACGCTGATTCTCGGCGGGCGCTACGGCCGCACGCTGGACGATGCCAATGTGGTCACCTCAAGCTTCCTGCTCGGCGGCGCGCGGCAGTTGTCGGGGTTCCGTGATGACGCGCTGTCCGGGCAGAATGTCAGCCTGATGCGCGCGGTGTACTACCGCCGCCTGACGCCGCGCTCGTATCTGCCGCTGGACTTCCCGCTGTACGCCGGCGCCTCGCTGGAACGCGGTCGGGCGTGGAACAACGACAATGAGTTCGACAGCGGCTACATCAATGCCGCGAGTGTGTTTATCGGCTTCGACACGCCGCTGGGGCCGTTGAACTTCACGTATGGGTTGAATGATGCGGATGAGCAGGCGGTTTATCTGAATCTGGGGCAGACGTTCTGACGCCTTCGCGAGCAGGCTCGCTCCCACAGGGAAAGCACATTCCATTGTGGGAGCGAGCCTGCTCGCGAAGGCGGTGTCGGATGAACGCGAAATCCGTTGGCGCTCAGCGAATCCCCGCCAACAACGTCCTTGCCGTCTGCTTCAACGGCTCATCCCCTTCCCTGAGCAATTCATTGAGCAGCGCGATCGCACTGTCGATGTCGCCATCGTCGATGCAGGTTTGTGCCTGTTCGAGCTTGCCGGCGGCCTCGGTGTCAGTGTCGGTGGACTCGGGTAATTGCAGATCCAGAGGTTCCAGCACCAGCGACGGCTCGGGATCGCCGAACTCGTTGAGAAAGTCATCGTCGAGCGGCTGGGCGTCGGGTTCGGGGATCCATTCAAGTTCGGCTTCTTCGGCAGATGCAGCCTGTGGCAGTTCGAAATCGACAGGTAGCACCGACAGGCTGGTGCCCAGCTCTGGATCATCAATCGGCGGTGCGGCGGCATCAGTGCGGCTATCGTTCAGATCCCAATTTGAATCCATCGACAGCTCGCCCAGATTCAATTCGAAATCATCCTCGAGAGCGCTGGGCGACGCTGCAAGCGGCGCGGCTGCGGTCGCTGCCGAGGCCACGGGCAGTTCGGGCGCGATTGGCGTTGCTGCAAATGCCGCCGGTGCGGCGCCTGCCAGTTTTGCATGGCGAGCGCGGATTTCAATCAGTTCACGGTCATCGACGCCAAGCGCACGCAGGCGGTTTTCCTGCTGTTCAAAAGCGCCGCTGTCACCCTGGCGCCCAAGAACCTCCAGCAACTGCAGACCGAGATCAATGCGTTCAGGCTCCTTGTGCAAGGCATCGCGCAGCAGCCCGGCCGCTTCGCTGAGTCGACCGTAGGCCAGATAGATGCCCACGGCCTCCAGCACGTCGCCGGCACCGGGCTCGTCACGATGATCAGCGGCCGCGTGCGCACCGACAGATTGTTGAAGCTCGGGCTCGTCGACGTCTTCTTCGGCGCTCACGGGCAGTAGCGGCAGCGGCGTGCCATCTGCTGTCGAACGTTGCTGACGGCGACGTATGAGCAACGCAGCCAGCACGCCCAGTAGCAATATCAGTCCGCCGAGCAGCGGCCAGTTCACGCCATCGTCTGCCGCCTCGACCGGGGCTGAAACAGCGGCCGGAGCCGGCGCGACCACAGGTGGTGGCGGCGCTTTCTGCACTTCGGCCAGACGGGTTTGCAACTCCTCGATCTGCTTCTTGCCGTCGGCTATTTGCACTTGCTGCTCTTGCAGCCTGAGGTTCTGTTCGTCGAGGGTCTTTTGCAGTTGCTGGGTGAGCAGCACGCTGGCGGCCAGTTGCTCGGCCTGCGCATCGTTGGCAGGTGCCGCCGGCGTTGGCGGCACAGGCGCCGCAGTGCGTTTGCCCTGGGCAGCCTGAGGCGGTGCGGTAACCGGTTCGACGGTTGGAAATTCGGAGGATTGCGGGCGCGGATCCGGCTCGTCGGTGGCGGGCACGATGCCCGGCGAACCCGGCGGGTCGATCAGCACCGTGTACTCGCGCAACAGACGGCCGTTGGGCTGATCGAGCTGCACGAGGAAGTTCAGGAAAGGTTCGTTGACCGGTTTGCCGGACGTCACCCGGATCATCTGGCGGCTGCCGCGCAGGATCGGGGTGAACTTGAGATCATTGAGAAAGAACACCCGCTCGACGCCCGCCCGGCCGAACTCATCCGCCGAAGCCAGGCTGGCCGAGAGATCGTTTTGCGTCAACGTGCCGACATCGACCAGCGCGATGTCGGCCTTGAACGGCTGATTGAGGGCTGAGTGAACAGTGATCTCGCCCAACCCCAACGCCATCGACCAGGTCGAATAGCTGAATACGCCAGCGAGCAGCAGCCATTTGGCGCCCCCGCGCAGCACGTGCCGACTTGCGAGCATGAGCATCCCTTAAATAAGCAAAACCGGTTTCTATGCGTTCGCACATCCGGTACGAACACGATATTGCCCAGTAGTTCTTATAGTCGGCTCAGCGCGATCTCTCAAAAAATCACTGGCGGGATGTGCCTCAAGATTTTTCCAGGTTGGCCAGAATGTGCCCGTGTACGCGCATGCACACCTTCAAATCCGCCTCATCGACGCCCTCGAACAATTCGTGGCGCAGTTGCGTGGCAATGGTTTCGATTTGTTCGATCAGAGGCAAGGCAGGTGCGCAGAGCACGATTTTTTTCGCCCGACGGTCTTCCATCACTGACTGGCGTTGCACCAGTCCCTGGTTCTCAAGACTATCGAGCAAGCGCGCCAGGGTCGGGCCTTCGACGCCGACACTCTGCGCCAGTTCGCGTTGGGTCGGCGCCTCTTCGAAACGCGCCAGATGCAGCAGCACCAGCCAGCGCGCCTGCGACAGGCCCAGCCCGGCGAGGCGACGATCCAGTTCGGCACGCCAGCCACGGGACATCTGGGCCAGTTGCATACCAAAGCGATGTTGATCGGTTAACGGCATAAAACACTCACGGTTAGACTGAAAATACGGAAAATCTAATTATTAGTCAGCTAAGCATGGGCGGCAGTTATAGGCAAGAGTCGCTCTGTACTGAATCGTTACAACTGCAGGGGGCTTGGCGCATACGTCGTTTCACATCTCGAATTCAGACTGCAAAGCCGCCCGCACGCAATACAGCACGCCTTCCGGCACACGCCCGGCAAACAGCTCAGCCACTTCAGCGACGGACGGCAACTCGCCCTCCCCGTCGAGAAACGCGTCCTGCACTTCGCCCATCAATTCCTCAGGCAAATCCAGCGCCTGCTCCAGCGACAATTGTTGCTTGCCGATGGCTTCGGCGAGCATGGCGTAGACGTTCTTCTCCGAGCATTGCAACTGCCCGGCGATCTGCAGCGGGGTCATGCCGGCGCGGGCCAGGGTGATCAGCTCGTGACGGACATCGGCGACCACCTTCGGCGCCTCCGCCTCGCCGCCGAGTACTTCGAGGAAGGCTTCACCGTAACGTTCCAGCTTGCGTGCGCCGACGCCGCTGACCCGGGCCATTTCCGCCAGCGAGGTTGGCTGGCTGCGGAGCATTTCCAATAGCGTCGAGTCGGGGAAGATGACATATGGCGGCACGCCGTGTTCTTCGGCGAGTTTGCGCCGTAGTGCGCGCAAGGCTTCCCACTGTTCGCGTTCCTCGCCGCGCACCAGTTGGCTGGCCTGGCTCTTGCTGCCCGTTTTCGCGGTGACTTGCGGTTTCAGGTCGCGGCGCAGTTCCAGCTTCACTTCGCCTTTGAGCAGCGGCCGGCAACTGTCATTCAAGCGCAGACCGCCATAACCCTCGTGATCGACATCGGCCAACCCACGCGCCACCAACTGGCGAAACAGCGAGCGCCACTCGCTCTCGCTCAACGCCTTGCCAACGCCGAACACCGACAAATGCTGATGGCCGAAGCTGCGCACCTTTTCGTTGTCCTTGCCCAGCAACACGTCGACCAGATGACCGACGCCATAACGCTGGCCGGTGCGGAAAATCGCCGACAATGCCTGACGTGCAGGCTCGGTGGCGTCCCAGGTCTGCACGCCGTCGACACAGTTGTCGCAATGCCCGCACGGTTCGGGCATGTCTTCGTCGAAATAGGCCAGTAACGCCTGCCGGCGGCAGCGGGTTTCTTCGCACAGCGAGAGCATGGCGTCGAGCTTGTGCTGCTCCAGACGCTTGTGCCGCTCGTCGCCTTCGGAGTTCTGCAGCATCTGCTTGAGCATCACCACATCTTGCAGACCGTAAGCCATCCACGCATCCGCCGGCAGCCCGTCACGGCCGCCGCGCCCGGTTTCCTGGTAATACGCTTCGAGGGATTTAGGCAGATCAAGGTGCGCGACAAAGCGTACGTTGGGCTTGTCGATGCCCATGCCGAACGCCACGGTCGCAACCATGATCAGGCCTTCCTCATTGAGGAAGCGCTTCTGGTGATAGGCGCGCAGATCGTTGGGCAGACCGGCGTGATACGGCAGCGCCGGAAAACCCTGTTCGCTGAGGAACGCCGCAACTTCTTCAACCTTCTTGCGCGACAGGCAATAAACGATGCCTGCATCGCTGCGCCGTTCGGCGAGGAAGGCCAGTAACTGCTTGCGCGGCTGCTCTTTCGGGACGATGCGGTAAAAAATATTCGGACGGTCGAAGCTCGACAGGAAGCGCTCGGCATTCTGCAGGTGCAGGCGATCGACAATTTCTTCGCGGGTGCGCTTGTCGGCGGTCGCGGTGAGGGCAATGCGCGGAACGTTGGGAAACAGCTCTGCCAATTGACCCAGTTGCAGGTATTCGCGGCGGAAATCGTGGCCCCATTGCGATACGCAATGCGCTTCGTCGATGGCGAACAAAGCGATTTCCAGGCTTTGCAGGAACGCCAGCATGCGCGGCTGCACCAAGCGCTCGGGCGCCAAATAGAGCATTTTCACTTCGCCGCGTTTGATCCGCAGAGCGAGGTCGCGCTGCTGCTCGGCACTCAGCGTGGAGTTCAGCGCAGCGGCGGCCACGCCCAGTTCTTCGAGGGTGGCGACCTGATCGTCCATCAGTGCGATCAGCGGTGATACCACTACCGCCAGACCTTCACGCAACAGCGCTGGCACCTGGAAGCACAACGACTTGCCGCCACCAGTAGGCATCAGCACCAGCGCATCACCGCCGCTGGCCACGCGCTCAATGATCGCACCCTGACGGCCACGGAAACTGTCGTAGCCGAAGATGTCCTTGAGGACGCGTTGAGCCTGTTCGAGCATAAAAACTCCAAAAATCTACCGATACATCCCTGCTCAGGCTGGTTCAGAGCAGCCTCGGCTGCTTAAACAAAACGTAAGAACACATTGCATGACCAGCGCAGCGCCGGCAGGGATCGCAAAACGCGGCAGTATACCCGAGGCATTCGCCGCAGAGGGTGCCGCTGAGAAGACACTGATAAACCTGCCACACACAAAACCCTGTGGGAGCGAGCCTGCTCGCGAAAGCGACCTGTCAGTCGATAGAAAAGTGCCTGATACAGCGCCTTCGCGAGCAGGCTCGCTCCCACAGGGTTATTCATCTTTCCAGTGAGGCCGGTAATTCGGGCAAATCTGCCAAGCGGCTGGCTAGAGCGCGCAAGAAGGCCTAGAATTCCCGCATTGTTTATTCCCCAAGGTAGCCCCGTAATGTCCTTCGCTGAGCAACTGACCCGCCTGCAAGTCTTCCTCGACGCCGACGAGCTGCACGACGAGGCGCTGGATTACGTCGCCGCCCACGGTTACCTGACCGCGCTGTCGATCTGCTCCGAAGACGTTCCGGAGCGCGAGTGGATCGACGCGCTGTTCGCCGAAGAGCCGCATTACACCGACGAAGCCCAGCGTGCCGAAATCGAAGCCACGCTGATCGGCCTCAAGGCGCACATCGCTCGCCAACTGGCCTCGGATGAAGAATTCGAACTGCCGTGCGAACTGGATCTGGGCGAAGAGCCGGACGACTCCGAACTGCGCGGCTGGTGCATCGGCTTCATGGAGGGCGTATTCCTGCGCGAAGCGGCCTGGTTCGAAACCGCCGAAGAAGAAGTCAGCGAAATGCTCCTGCCGATCATGGTCGGTTCCGGCCTGTTCGACGAGCAGCCTGAGTTCGAAGACATCGCCAAGGACGCCAACCTGATGGACGACATGATCGTTCAGATCCCGGAAGCCCTGACCGCGCTGTACCTGCTGTGCCAGGCCCCCGACGAAAAACCGGCGATCCTCAAGCCTCGTCATCACTAAGAACCGGCCTATGGACAACCCCATAGGCAACCGCCCCCTGATGTTGCGCTACGTCCTGCTGGCCATCGGCTGGCTCAGCGTGGCATTGGGGGTGATCGGCATCTTCCTGCCGGTCCTGCCCACCACCCCTTTCCTTTTGCTCGCCGCGGCCTGCTTCGCGCGCAGCTCTCCGCGCTTCTATCGCTGGCTGGTCGAACACCCACGCCTCGGGCCATGGATCCGCGACTACCTCGAAGGCAACGGCATCCCGCTCAAAGGCAAGGTCTACGCGATCGGCCTGATGTGGGTGAGCATCCTGTTCTCGTGCTATCTGGTGCCGCTGGTTTGGGCGCGGGGGTTCATGTTGACCAGTGCGGTGCTGGTGACGGTTTATATTTTGCGGCAGAAGACGTTGCGTAAAACTTGATACCTCCCAGTTGATCATGCTTGGCGAACTGGCAGTGAGTCGGGTGCTGGATAATCTGGAGTTGCCGGGGTGATGTTGGTCTGCTGAGTTACTTGGTGATCAACCCGGCCTCTTCGCGAGCAAGCTCGCTCCCACAATTGATCCTGGTCGGACACATATTCTGCATCCACTGAAGAACCCTGTGGGAGCGGGCTTGCCCGCGAAGGCGGACTCACAGCCAACACATCTGTACAGACACACAAACCCGCCGCCCCCGAAACAACCGGGGCGGCGGGTTTTGTCGTTTCAGACCTCAGGTCAAACCGTATCCACCTTCAACGAATGATCATTAAGCATGCCGCTGATGATCGTCGCCGTGTCATGCCCCCCAGCCACCATGCCGCCCGCCCCCGGTGTCACGCCGTAATGGCTGGCGAGGTTGACGCCGGCGAGGTCGATAGTCTGGTTCGGCGTGCCGCCGGCCATGGCGCTGACGTCGATGCTGGTCATCACCGAGGCGCCGCTGCCGCTGACGGTGAAGTGCAGATAGTCGTCCAGCGACGCGGTGCTGGCGTTTTCGCCTTGCAGCAGTTGCGACAGGTCGAGCTTGTCGGTACCGGGGGTGAAGTCGGTGATCAGGTCGTGGCCGCTGTTGCCCTTGAGCCACTGGAAGGTGTCGGCCCCTGCCCCGCCCGTCAGCGTATTGTTGCCCATGCCACCGATCAGATAGTCATCGCCAGCGCCGCCATTGAGGAAGTCGTTGCCGAGGCCGCCGTTGATCACGTTGTTGTTGCCGTCGCCGGTGAGGCTGTCGTTGAAGTTCGAGCCGAGCAGGTTTTCGATGCCGGTCAGCGTATCGGTACCGGCGCCGAGGGTGTTTTGCGCACCGAGCAGGCCGAGATTGACGGTGACGGCGGCCGTGGCGTGGGCGTAGCTGGCGGTGTCGCTGCCAGTGCCGCCGTCGAGCAGGTCATTGCCCGCGCCGCTGTAGAGCAAGTCGTTGCCGCCGTCGCCGTGCATTTCGTTGTTGCCCGAGCCTGCGCTGAGCACGTCGTTGCCTTCGCCGGCGTTGATCACATTGTTGCCGCTGCCCGCTACCAACACATCGTCGCCAGCAGTGCCGGTCAGGGTGTGGCCGTCCTGATAGCTGATGCTGACGTTGGCCGTGTCGCTGCCGCCGTGGTTATCGTTGGCGGTGTAGGTGCCGTGGTAGTCCGGCGTGATGTCGTGGGCCCCCGCATAGTTGAGGGTCATGGTCAGTTGGTAGTTTTCCGCCGCGTTCGGGTTGCCGCCACCATTACCAATGTTGGTGATGTGGATCTGGTAGACGCCGTCCGCCGAGGCGCTGAGGGTCTGGCCGTCCGCCAGCGCCATCCAGGCACCGCCGTTGAGCGAATACTCCATGCTGATCTTACCGGCACCCAGATTGTGATCCAGATTGAGGGTTTCGCCCTGACGTAGATTGACGGTGATGCGATCTTCATCGTTGGCATTGCTGTTGCTCACCATGCCCAGATAACCGCTGACCACCAGCACGGCGGTCATGGTCGCGGCATTGGCGCTGAAGGCGCTGCGCACGTTGGCCAGGTTCTGGTTGGCCGCATTATTGTTCTGCCCAGTGAAACCGATCAGGCCGGTACCGGTGAAGTCCGCCGCTTTCGAAACCCAACCGGTGTTGAAGCTGGTTGGCGTGGCGTTGAGGGTGTCGCCGTTCGGATCGCTGTCATTGGCCAGCAGCAGCTCACCCGGCACCACGATGTTGCCCGAGAGCACGTTGGTGATGACGTGATCGTCCATCGCCACTGGCGGCGCGTTGGGGATCACTTTCACCGTCAGGGTGGAGCTGGCCAGATCGCCGTCGTTGTCGCTGACGGTGAAGCCGATGTTTTCGGTGATGACCACGGCGGTGGTTTTCTGCGAGGTGTAGCTGTATTCGCCGGTATCGAGGTTGACCACCAGCGTGCCGCTGTTGTTGGTGGCGATACTGACGGTGTTGTTGGCGGTATTGAAAGTGCCGTGGTTGGCGCCACCGCTCGCGGTCAACGAACCCTGGCCACCAAGGGCTTTCGGGTCGTAGGTGTAGGTGGTGCCGTCGACCACGATCGACTTGATGAAACCGCCATCGGCACCGAACGAGCCGCCCTCGCCCAGCAGCGAACCGGTGACCGGCGCGCCCTGCACAGTGCCGGACAGCACCGAGTTGAGCTGGTTGAGATCGGTGACCACCACCGCATTAGTGTTGGTGTGGTTGATGCCGTCGTAGGCCAGCGGATCAAGGTTGGCGTTGCTCACGCCACTGCCCAGACCGATTGCATAGTTCTTGATGTTGTTGGCGTCGAGGAAGTTTTTCAGCGCGGCCTCGTCAGCCGTGCCGATGTCGCCCTCGTTGGGCTTGCCGTCGGAGAAGAAGTAGCCGACGTTCTGTGCCCCGGTGAGTTTGCCGGAGGTGTCGAACGCGGTCTGCATCACCGCCACGGCGGCATCGTAGTTGGTGCCGCCGCCGGCGTTGAGGCCGGCGAGCAATGTCTTGGCAGTAGCGACATCGACCCACACCGTGGTGCGGTCGGCGGCATTGCTGCTGAACGTCACCAACTGCACTTTCACATCGCCCAGATCATCGTACTTGTCGAGCAAGGCGCCAATGGCCTGCTTGGCCAGTGCCAGCCGCGACAGGCCCGGCACGCCAGAGGGATCGGCCATGCTGCCGGAGATGTCGAGGACGATGAGGATGTTGGAATCAATCTCCACTGCGGTTACCGAGCGATCCGAGGCAACGGCTTTCGGTATGTCGTCGACGATGTTGACCACGAGGGTGCTGGTGGTGCTGTTGCCCAGCGCATCGGTGGCTTTGTAGGTGAACGTTTCGCTCAGGGTGTTCGGCCCGTCGTTGGCGCTCGGGGCGGTTTTCGGTGCCGACGTCAGCGTGTAGGTGTAGGTGCCATCAGCGTTGAGCAGCAGTTGCCCGTAGCTGCCGGTGGCGTTGCCGACCAGGGTGTACGTGATCGCGCCGCTGCCGCCACTGACCGAACCGACCAGCGTGCCGCTGGCGGTTTCGCCGATGTTGCCCGGTTCGCTGCCGGTGACTGTGCCGGGGGCGAGATCCTGGCCATCCTTGTTCAGGTCGAGGGCTTTTTCGTAGACCGTCACATCCTGATCCACCGAGGCGACCAGTTTGCTGTCGGCGACATTGATGGTCAGCGTTGTGGTGCTTTCGTCGCCATCGCTGTCACGGATGGTGTAGGTGAACGTGTCGGTCGCGCCCGGCGGGCTCACCGAGTTCGGGTTGCTGTGGTAAACCGCGTTGCCCGCCGCGTCGAGGGTCAGGTAGCCGTAGTTGCCGTTGATGTTGCTGTTGAGCCCGCCGCTGGCTGACGTCGCGGTGTTGCTGCCGGCGCGCACGCCGACCACCGTGGCGGCGCCGTCGGCACCGCTGAGGTCATTGCCGAGCACACTGACATTGACCGTGCCGCCCTCCGCTACCGAGCCGGTATCGGCGTTGGCAGTCGGCAGATCGTCGACGATGTTGACGTTGATCTGACCGCTGGCGGTACTGCCATCGGTATCAGTGGCGACCACGTCGAAGCTCTCGCTGAGGCTGTTGGCACCGTTGGCGTTCGGATGGGCTTCGTTGTCGACCAGGGTGTAGCTGTAACTGACCACGCCGGAGGCCGGATCGTAACCGGTGATGGTGAAGGTGCTGCCCAGTGGCGAGACCACCGATTGCGGCAAACCGGCGGCGACGCCATTGCTGATCACCGCAATGCCGCCGACCGTGAGGGTTTGCAGGCCATCAAGCGCAGTCACGGTGAAGCTGCCGCTCTGGGTCAGCGCCGAAGTGTTGGGGCTGCTGCCGTCGCTGAGGTTTTTCTCGTAGACGGTGATTTCGCCGCCCTTCACATCGAGGCCGTCGAGGCACACCGGATCGTCGTTGTTATGGATGTTCAGCACCAGGTTGGCGGTGCTGGTGTCGCCGTCCGCGTCGGTGATGGTGTAGGCGAAGGTTTCCGTGCCGTTGCCGCCGCCGTGGAGGTTTTTGAAGTCGGCGTCATTGGCGTCCAGCGTGTAGGTGTAAGTGCCGTTGGCGTTGAGCACCAGCGTGCCGTAAGTGCCAGTGAAAGTACCGGCGGTTACCGGGCCGCTGGCGACGCGGTCGGCGCCCTGCACATCGTTATCGAGGACGTTGCCGGTCAGGGTCAACTGGTCTTCGGTCGCGTTGGTCGCGTTGCTGTCATTCAGTGCTTTCGGCACGTCATCGACGATGCTCACGACGATTGTGCTGGTGACGACGTTGCCGAGAGAGTCGGTCGCCTGATAGGTGAAGGTCTCGCTCAGGCTGTTGGCGCCGTCGTCAGCGTGCGGCGTAGTGGTAGCCGGCGAAGTCAGGGTGTAGGTGTAAGTGCCATTGGCGTTGAGGACGATCTGCCCGTAATTGCCGGTGGCGCTGCCGACCAGTGCATAACTGATCGCGCCGACCGCACCGGTGACCGAGCCGACCAGTGTGCCGGAAGCGGTTTCGCCAGTGCTGTTCGGATCGCTGCCGACCACACTGCCCGCCGCCAGATCCTGGCCATCCTGGTTCAGGTCGAGGGCTTTTTCGTAGACGGTGACGTCAGTGTCGCTGACCGCTTTCAGGCAGCTGTTATAGACGTCGATGGTGATCGTCGTGGTGCTTTCATCACCGTCGGCATCGCGCACGGTGTAGGTGAACACATCCACCGCACCCGGACCGTTCACCGCGTTGGGATTGCTGTGATAAACGGCGTTGCCGTTGGCATCAAGCGTGAGGTAGCCGTAGGTGCCGTTGATCTGCGAATTGAGTCCGCCGATGGCCGAAGTCGAGGTGTCGGCACCGGCGCGCACGCCGACCACTGCGCCGGTAATCGCCGGGCCATCCGCGCCGCCGACATCGTTGTTGAGTACGTTACCGCTGACAGTACCGCCCTCCGCCACCGAAGCCGCGTCCGCATGCGCGGTCGGCAAATCATCGACGATATTGACGTTGATCTGGCCGCTGGCGGTACTGCCATCGGTGTCCGTCGCGACGACGTCGAAGTTCTCAGTGAGGCTGTTGGCGCCGCTGGCAGTCGAGTGGGCTTCGTTGTCGACCAGGGTGTAGCTGTAGCTGACCACGCCGGTCGTCGGGTCATAACCGCTGATGGCCAAGGTGCTGCCCAGCGGGGTGACGATTGATTGCGGGAAGCCTGCGGCCACGCCATTGGTGATCACCGCGATGCCGCCGACTGTGAGGGTCTGCAGACCATCGAGAGCGCTGACGGTGAAAGTGCCGTTCTGGGTCAGCGCCGGGGTGTTGGGGCTGGTGCCGTCGCTGAGGTTTTTTTCGTAGACGGTAAGTTCGCCGCCGTTGACGTCGAGGCCATTGAGCAGCACCGGATCGTCGTTGTTGTGGATGTTCAATACGAGATTGGCAGTGCTGGTATCGCCGTCGGCATCGGTGATGGTGTAGGCGAAGGTTTCGGTGCCGTTACCGCCGCCGGTCAAGGCTTTGAAATCGGCATCGCTGGTGTTCAGGGTGTAGGTGTAAGTGCCGTCGGCGTTTAGAACCAAGGTGCCGAACGTGCCGGTGAAAGTGCCCGGCGTGACTGGACCGGTGGGTACGCGGTCGGCGCCTTGTACGTCGTTGGTCAGGACGTTGCCAGTCAGGGTCAGTTGGCTTTCTGATGCGGTACCGTTGCTGTCGTCGTTCGCTTTCGGCAGGTCGTCGACGATGTTGACGTCGAGGGTGCCGGTGGCCGTCGTGCCGTTGTCATCGACCACCGTGACCGCGAACTGCTCAGGCAGATTGTTGGCGCCGTTGGCGTTCGGATGCGTTTCGTTGTCAGCCAGAGTGTAGCTGTAACTGACCACGCCGGTTGCAGCGTTGAACCCGGTAATGGTCAGCGTGCTGCCCAGTGGCGTGGTGATCGATTGCGGGAAACCTGCGGCCACACCATTGGTCACCACGGCGATGCCACCGACTGTCAGCGTGGTGACGCCGTCCAGTGCGGTGATGGTGAAGGTGCCGTTTTGGGTGAGCGCGCCAGTGTCCGGGGCGCTGCCGTCGCTGAGGTTTTTTTCGTAGATCGTCAACTCGCCACCGGCGACGTTCAGGCCATCGATGGTGACTGGATCATCGTTGTTGTGAATCTGCAGAACGAGGTTGGCAGTGCTGGTATCGCCGTCGGCATCGGTGATGGTGTAGGCGAAGGTTTCGGTGCCGTTACCGCCGCCGGTCAAGGCTTTGAAATCGGCATCGCTGGTGTTCAGGGTGTAGGTGTAAGTGCCGTCGGCGTTTAGAACCAAGGTGCCGAACGTGCCGGTGAAAGTGCCCGGCGTGACTGGACCGGTGGGTACGCGGTCGGCGCCTTGTACGTCGTTGGTCAGGACGTTGCCAGTCAGCGTCAGTTGGCTTTCTGACGCGGTACCGTTGCTGTCGTCGTTGGCTTTCGGCAGGTCGTCGACGATGTTGACGTCGAGGGTCCCGGTGGCGGTAGTGCCGTTGTCATCAACGACCGTGACTGCGAACTGCTCAGGCAGATTATTCGCGCCGTTGGCGTTCGGATGCGCTTCGTTATCAGCCAAGGTGTAGCTGTAACTGACCACGCCGGTTGCAGCGTTGAAACCAGTAATCGTCAGCGTGCTGCCCAGTGGCGTGGTGATCGATTGCGGGAAGCCTGCGGCGACGCCGTTGGTCACTACGGCGATGCCGCCGACGGTCAGCGTGGTGACGCCGTCCAGTGCAGTGATGGTGAACGTGCCGTTCTGCGTCAGCGCGCCAGTGTCCGGGGCGCTGCCGTCGCTGAGATTTTTCTCGTAAACCGTCAACTCGCCACCGGCGACGTTCAGGCCGTCGATGGTGACTGGATCGTCGTTGTTGTGGATCTGCAGAACCAGATTGGCAGTGCTGCTATCGCCGTCGGCATCAGTGATCGTGTAGGCGAAGGTTTCGCTGCCGTTGCCGCCGCCGGTCAAGGCTTTGAAATCGGCATCGCTGGTATTGAGCGTGTAGGTGTAGGTGCCGTCGGCGTTCAGCACCAACGTGCCGTAAGTACCGGTGAAAGTACCCGGCGTGACCGGTCCGGTGGGTACGCGGTCAGCACCTTGTATGTCGTTGGTGAGGACGTTGCCGGTCAGGGTCAGCAAGGTTTCCGAGGCAATGCCGTTGGCGTCGTCAAACGCTTTGGGCACGTCGTCGGTGATATTCACGTCCAGCGTGCCAGTGGCGCTGTCGCCATTGCTGTCGGTGGCGATCACGGTGAACTGTTCGCTGAGATTGTTCACGCCGTCGCCGGCCGCGTGGGTTTCGTTACCGTTGAGGGTGTAGCTGTAGCTGACCGTGCCGGTCGCCGCGTTGTAACCGGTGATGGTCAGGGTGTTGCCCAGTTGCGTGGTGATCGACTGGGGAAAGCCGATCGGCACGCCGCCAACAATCACGTTGATGCCGCCGATGCTCAGGCTGTTCAAACCATCCGCTGCCGAGACCGTGAAGCTGCCACTTTGCGTCAGCGCGCCTGGATTGGCCGCTGTACCGTCAGGCAGATTGGCTTCATTGAGGTTGAGTTCGCCATCCGCCCCATTGAGGCCGTTGAGGATGACCGGGTTGTTCACTGGTGGCGCTGGCACCACGACCGGCGCTGGCGTGTCGTCGCCATTGTCGATGTCCGCGTCGCGACGATACTCGGGAAATTCGGGAATACCGTTGAAGCCAGCGGTGGGGAAACCAATGATCGGATCGACTCGGCCGCCGACTTCGGTGAGCAGAACGAAACTGTGCCCGCCGCCCAGTTCACCGGTATTGCCGGTGGGCGCGTTGGGGCCGGCCGCGGTGGCTTCGGCGGTTTTGCTCGGGTCTTCACCGGCGGCGATGGCTTGCTGGATTTGCTCGACATCGGTCAGTTGCGCCTGGCTTGGGGTCTGCGCTTCGTCGACGTTCACCGGCACAGCCTGGTCGGCCAGCAATTGCCCGGTCATGGTGATGCTGCTGCCCCGGCCGAGGGTCAATTCCTCGCCGTTTTGCAGTTTCACTGCCACCGCGCCTTCCGCGCCGGTGATCAGTTGATCGCCAGCGTACAAACGATCGCCCTCGAACAGCGGACGCTTGATGCCGTCGCCCGCCTGAGCGAACACCTGACCAATGACTTTTGTGACCGTACCGATGAGCGCTGCCATGTGAAATCCTCCGCTGCCGACCACCGTCGGCACAGGTTCGCGAAGCAGCCCATGGCTCAATCGGGTTGCCGGGGGCGACGCTCGCACCCTCGACAGTTCGCTTCGCAGGCCCGGTTTGAGGTGAATTGTCAGCGCTATCAAGCACTTGCCAACCCTGTTCAATCCATCGACCCACTAGCGCTACGTAACGGTGGTGAATCACCCGAGTGACAAAAATCTGTCGCTCATTCCCCGCTACGCGTCCCTCCCCTTCAGCAGTACTTCGCAGTGTCTCGCAAAGTGAATGGAACTTTCCTCAAGCCTTTTCGAGCTCCCTAAAGCGCATAAAACAAAGGCTTTCGAGCTGAACAATGTGCTGCTTTTGAAAAACCGCATAAGTTTTTTTTGGAATAAACCTTATGAAAATTTTTTCTTAGCTACGCTCTAGGATGTTCTTAGCTCTGTTGTTACAAGAGTGAAACGCTTACACCCTAAATTTACGTCAAATATTTGGCGACAGTAACACAACATTGAGATCCAGGGAGATGCACCCATGCGCGTTTTAACCCCCCTCTGCAGCGCGGTTTTGCTGGCCATGGCTTGCACTTCCCAAGCCCAGGCGATGAACCTCACCGAGGCGATTCAAAGCACCATCGCCACCCACCCGGAGCTGGCTTCGCGCGTGGACGCCCGCCTGTCTGCGGATGAGCAGGTGAAAGTGGCCAAGGGCGGGTTTTATCCGTCGGTCGATCTGAACGCTGCCTACGGGCGCGGCTACAGCGACAACACCAACACCCGTGCCTTCGGTAATCACAACACCGAAATCCTCAATTACACCCAGTCCGAGCTGCGTTTGCGGCAGATGATCTTCGACGGTTTCAACACCGCCAACGAGGTCGAGCGCACCAAGGGCGTGTCCAATTCGCGCGCCTACTACGCGCAAGGCACCGCACAGGATCTGGCCCTGCGCACCATCGAGGTCTACCTCGAAGTGCTCAAGCGGCGTGAACTGGTGACGCTGGCGAAGAACAACCTGCAGGCGCACTTGCGCGTCAACGATCAGATCGGCCTGCGCACCGAGCGCGGCATCGGCAGTACCGCCGACTCCGATCAATCGGTTGCCCGTCGTGCACTGGCGCAGAACAACCTCGACACCGCCGAAGTCGATCTGGCCGACGCCGAATCGAATTTCTACAGCGTGGTCGGACGCATGCCCGATGAGCTGGAAACCCCGGCCTCGACTCGCGGTGAGATGCCGCCGGACCTGCGTGAAGCGCAGCAGAGCATGGTCGACAACAACCCGTACCTGAAATCGGCCCAGGCTGACGTGCAGTCCGCCGAGAGCCAGTACGAAGTGGCCAAGTCGCCGTTCTACCCGCGCTTCGACGCGGAAGCGGCAGTGGGCGCGAACAACAACGTGCAGGGCGACGAAGGCCACGACAACGAATGGCGTGTCGGTGTGGTGATGAACTACAACCTGTTCCGTGGCGGCAGCGACAAGGCACGTCTGGCCGCGAATGCCCACGACATCAACCAGGCGATGGACATCCGCAACAACGCCCTGCGTCAGCTCAACGAGAACATTCGCCTGGCCTGGAACGCCATGGAGAACGCCAAGAAGCAGACGCCGACCGCTCGCGAATACGCCGAAACCACCAAACGCGTGCGCGCCGCTTATCAGGACCAGTTCGGCCTCGGCCAACGCACCCTGCTCGACCTGCTCGACAGCGAAAACGAGCTGTACAACGCCAACCGTCGCTACACCGAAATCCGCTACACCGAGGAATACTCGATGTACCGCGTGCTGGCGAACATGGGCCAGTTGCTGAGCAAGCAACGCGTGGTGCTGCCGGCTGATGCGATTGCCACGACCGAAGTGAAAAACCAGGCGCGCCTGCCCGAGTTGAAATAGATCCTGCAGGACCTGCCGAAGGCTGCGATCTCTGATCGTTCCCACGCTCTGCGTGGGAATGCAGCCCGTGACGCTCCGCGTCACTGGACGCAGAGCGTCCCTAGAGGCATTCCCACGCAGAGCGTGGGAACGATCCGATAACCGAGCCCGTTCAACAGAGGCAATCACTATGACCAGCATGGAACCCGGCGCCACCGGGGTCGATCCGCGCCTGAGCTTCGACGATCCGTTACTCGACGGTCTGCTGATCCTCTGCAAACTGCATGGCGCCACGGTCAGTCGTGCCAGCCTGAGTGCCGGGCTGCCCCTGAACAAACAACGCCTGAGCCTCGATCTGCTGCCCCGTGCAGCCGCGCGGGCCGGATTACAGGCGCGCTTGTTGCGCCGTGAATTGAAAGACATTTCACCGCTGAACCTGCCGATTCTGTTGCTGCTCAACGACGGCCGCACCGCTGTGCTGCGGCGGTTTGGCGAGGATGGCAAAGCCCTGCTGCTGCCCAGCGAAGCCGACGGCGGCGAGCAATGGGTGAGCCGCGAAGAGCTTGGCGAACACTACAGCGGCCAGGCCTTGTTCGCCCGTCCGCGTCACGAACTCGAAGACCTGCGCGCGCCGCTGGTGCCACGGGTAAATGCGTGGTTTCGCGACACCCTTAAACTGTCAAAATGGCTGTACAGCGATGCGATTCTCGCCAGTTTTCTGATCAACCTGCTCGGCCTGATGGTGCCGCTGTTCGTCATGCAGACCTACGATCGCGTGGTGCCCAATCAGGCGACCTCGACGCTGTGGGTGCTGTCGATCGGTTTGCTGATCGGCACCGGTTTTGAACTGGTGCTGCGCGTGGTGCGTGCGCACCTGCTCGACACCGCCGGGAAGAAAACCGATGTGATCCTCTCGGCAACGTTGTTCGAGCGCATCACCGGCATGTCGATGAAAGCGCGGCCGGCGACCATCGGCGGCTTTGCCCAGAGCATTCACGACTTCCAGGGCCTGCGTGAGTTTCTCACCGCCGTGACCCTGACCAGCCTGATCGACTTGCCCTTCGTGGTGTTGATGCTGGTAGTGATCGGCCTGCTTGGCGGCTGGCTGGTGGTGATTCCGCTGCTGGCGTTTCCGATCACGATCATCTTCGCCATGGCGATTCAAGTGCGCCTGCGTGACACCGTGCAGAAAAGCCTGAGCCTCGGCGCCGAGCGTCAGGCAGTGCTGATCGAAACCCTCGGTGGCCTGGAAACCCTCAAGGCCTGCGGCGCCGAAAGCGAGCGCCAGCACAAATGGGAAAGCACCCACGGCGCCCTCACCCGCCTCGACAGCCACGCGCGCAACCTGTCGGCGCTGGCCACCAACGGCACGCTGTTCATCCAGCAGTTTTCCGGGATGGCGACGATTGTTGCCGGGGTCTACAGCATCATTGCCGGCAACCTCAGTGTCGGCGCGCTGGTTGCCACCTACATGCTTGGCAGTCGTGTGCTCGCCCCGCTCGGGCAGATCGCCGGGCTGATCACCCGCTACCAGCAAGCGCAACTGACCATGAAAAGCACCGACGCGCTGATGGCCCTGCCGCAGGAACGCGACGGCAAACAACGGCCACTGGAACGCACGCAGCTGCAAGGCGCCCTCGACGTCAGCGGCGTGACGTTCCACTACAACGGCCAGAACGCACCGGCGCTGAGCGAGGTCAGCTTCAGCCTGAAACCCGGCGAGCGGGTCGGCATCATCGGCCGCAGCGGCTCCGGCAAAAGCACGTTGGCGCGATTGGTCATGGGCTTCTACGAAGCGGAGCAAGGCCAATTGCTGCTCGACGGCCTCGACCTGCGCCAACTGGACGTGGCTGACCTGCGCCAGCAGATCGGATATGTCGCCCACGACCTGCCGATGCTGGCCGGCAGCCTGCGCGACAACCTGACCCTGGGCGCGCGTTACATCAGCGATTCACGCATGCTCGAAGTCGCCGAACTGACTGGCGTCACCGAGCTGGCCCGACAACATCCGCAAGGCTTCGACCGACCGGTGGGCGAACGCGGACAACTGCTATCCGGCGGCCAGCGCCAGGCGGTGTTGCTGGCGCGCGCGTTACTGCTCGATCCGCCGATCATGCTGCTCGACGAACCCACCAGCGCCATGGACAACAGCAGCGAAGATGCACTGCGGCAGAAACTGCATGGCTGGGTGCAAGGCAAAACCCTGCTGCTGGTCACCCACCGCACCTCGATGCTGAGCCTGGTGGACCGGTTGCTGGTGCTGGACAACGGCCGGGTCGTCGCTGACGGCCCGAAAGAAGCGGTCATCGATGCACTGCGCAAGGGCCGTGTCGGCTCGGCGGCGGTCTAGGAGTTACGCCATGCCTGCTTCCTCCGATAGCAACAAGCGCGGTTACTTCGACAGTTTCGGCAAAAGCGCCGAAGCCGAGTTCATGCCGGAAACCGCCGGCGCAGCATTGCAGGATTCGCCGCGCAAATCGCGGATCACCGTGTGGCTGGCGGCAGCGCTGCTGATCGCCGCCCTGGTCTGGGCCAAATTCGCCGTGCTCGAAGAAGTCACCATGGGCGAAGGCAAGGCGATCCCGTCGAGCAAAGTCCAGGTGATCCAGAACCTTGAGGGCGGCATCGTCACCGAGATTTTCGTTCGCGAAGGCCAGATGGTCGGCAAGGGCGACACCCTGCTGCGTCTGGATGACACGCGCTTTCGCTCGAACAAGGGCGAAAGCGAGGCCGACCGTTACGCGCTGACCGCGCAGGTTGAACGGCTGTCAGCAGAGGCCGAGGGACGCCCCTTCAAACTCTCCGCTGAAGTCATCGCCAAAGCGCCGCAAGTCGCCGAGGACGAGCGCTCGCTGTACGAGCAACGCCAACGCCGCTTGGCCAGCGAACAGCGCACCCTCAGTGAACAACTGCGGCAGAAAACCCAGGAACTGGCGGAGTTTCGCTCCAAGCAGGGCCAGTTCAGCTCGAGCCTGGCGCTGCTGCAACAAGAGATGAACATGTCGGAACCGCTGGTCAAAACCGGCGCCGTTTCACCGGTGGAAATTCTTCGCCTCAGACGCAGTGCCGTGGAAATTCGCGGTTCGCTGAACGCCACCACGCTGGCGATTCCCCGCGCCGAATCGGCGATCGCCGAGATCCGCAGCAAGATCGACGAATCCGAGCAGACCTTCCGTTCCGAGGCCGCCAAAGAGCTGAATGAGAAACGCACCGACCTGTCGAAAATCACCGCGTCGAGCATCGCCATCGACGACCGCGTCAGCCGTACCACGGTGACTTCGCCGGTGCGTGGCGTGATCAAGCAGATGAAGGTCAACACCATCGGCGGCGTGGTCCAGCCGGGCAGCGACATGGTTGAAATCGTGCCGCTGGAAGACAACCTGCTGATCGAAGCCAAGGTCCGCCCGCAAGACGTCGCGTTCCTGCATCCGGGCCAGAAAGCCATGGTCAAATTCAGTGCCTACGACTACACGATTTACGGCGGGCTGAGCGCCAAGCTCGAGCTGATCGGCGCCGATACGATCACCGATGACAAGGGCAACAGCTTCTATCTGATTCAGGTGCGCACCGACAAGAATCACCTGGGCGGCGACGTGAAACCGCTGCTGATCATCCCGGGGATGGTGGCGACAGTGGACATTATCACCGGTGAGAAAAGCGTCTTGGATTACCTGCTCAAACCGGTGTTGAAAGCGCGGACCGAGGCGATGCGTGAGCGTTAGCCAATGATCGTTCCCACGCAGAGCGTGGGAACGATCATCTGTCGCCATGGTTACGCTGGAAAACCTCCTCCCCCATCGCCGCAATCTGCCCTTCGATCAGCGCTTCAAACGGCTGGAGCAACGGCGCAAACGTCGTCGGCGCTTCGAGGGTTTCCAGCGCCTGCACGATCGCCTCGATCGTCGATAGCGCCCCCGGCCCCGGTGCCTTGCGCAAGCGATAGCGCGACACGCCGCCCTCGGTCAGGGTCACCCGTGGCAGTGCTGCCAGCAGCGGATTGAGGTGCAACATCTTGCGCGCCTTGCGCCAGGTGCCGTCCGGGACGACCAGCAAAATTGGCTGATCATTCGGTGCGTAAGCCTGCAGCGGCTGCGCATCCTCAGCCGGGAACAACAAGCGCGCGTGATAGCCCGGCCGGTTCAACAGTTTCGGCAAATCCTCGAATACCTCGCCGACAATCAGCTCGGCATTGCTCAGCCCCAGCGCCGCCAGCCGCGCGGTATTGAGCGCGTGACTGACCTCGCTCGGATGCTGCAGCAGCAATACTCGGGTGCGGCTATCGAGGTGCGGAATCAATGGGCACAGGCAATGGGTCTGGGGGCGCAGGCAGCGCGGGCATTGGGCTCGGGACATGATGGGTTACGCCTGATTCAATTGCGCTTTGAGCAAATCGCGGAAAGTCTGGATCAGCGGCTCGCGGCTGCGGCCCCTGCGCATGATCATCGAAAACGGCGCCTGATAACCGAAGGTCGCCGGCAGCAGAACGCGCAGATCGCCCTTGTCGGCCCAGGCCTGCGCGTAGTGTTCCGGCAGGTAACCGATGTAGGCGCCGGAGAGCACCAGAATCAGCTGCGCTTCCATACTTTCCACGGTCGCGGCGCTGTGTTTGAAACCGTGCCGGGCCAGTTCCGCCTGACTCCAGTAACCGCGCCCGACCATCCGTTGCTGAGTGATGACCTGCTCGGGAATGCGCCGCTCGTTGAACAGTGGATGGCGACTGCTGCAATACAGCCAGTGCTGCTCGCGGTACAGCGGCATGTAGACCAGACCGCTCATGCGCGTGGAAAACGCACCGATGGCCAGATCGAGGCGATTGTCCTGCACGCCGAGCTGCAATTCATAAGGACTCATCACCGACAGGTGCAAATGCACCGCCGGGTGTTCCTGGCTGTAGGCGCCGATGGCTTCGGCGAACGGCAGGGCCTTGTCGCTGACCGTGGAATCGATCACCCCGAGATTGAGCGTGCCGCGCAGTTCGCCCTTGAGCGCGGCGGCGTATTGCTCGAAGCCTTCAAGCTCGGCGAGCAGGCGCAGGGTTTCCTGATGGAACAGCTCGCCCTTGCTGGTCAGGCTGAAGCCACCGCGCCCGCGATGGCACAGCACCAGACCGAGCGCGGCTTCGAGCTGGCTCATGTAAGTGCTGATCGCCGAGGTCGACAGGTTGAGTTCCTGCTGTGCATTGGCAAAACCCTGATGACGCACGACGCTGACGAAGATGCGCAGGAGTTTCAGGTCGGGTAAAGCGTTGGCCATGTCTACTCCGGGCTTTGCAACTATGTGTCTGTGGGAAAAGCCCCTCACCCCAGCCCTCTCCCCGAGGGAGAGGGAGCTGATCTCCATGGCTTTCAAATCCTGAGTTCAACTCGATTTTTCAGGTCGATGCAGATTCCGCCAAAAACTCGGTCGGCCCCCTCTCCCTTGGGAGAGGGCTGGGGTGAGGGCAACAATCTTCAGCCCTACACTTCATTCGAACCCACCAAAGTCTAATCCCACCTCTCCCATTAGTTTAGAAAAATCTGAACTAAGTTTTTGCCCGTAGCGATTCTTTCCCGTCACTACATTTCGCATGATCGGCCCCACAGCGGCGTCCGAACCTGTGCTCAACGGCGCGCCGGCATAAATAAAACAAAGACGATGAGGCCCTACCCGTGGACAAGATTCTTCACCAACCACTGGGCGGCAATGAAATGCCGCGCTTCGGCGGCATCGCCACCATGCTCCGACTTCCCCATGTACCGACCGCTGCCGGCCTCGACGCTGCCTTCGTTGGCGTGCCGCTGGACATCGGCACTTCGCTGCGCCCCGGCACGCGCTTCGGGCCGCGCGATATCCGCACCGAATCGGTGATGATCCGCCCGTACAACATGGCCACCGGTGCCGCGCCGTTCGACTCGCTGTCGGTGGCCGACATCGGTGACGTGGCGATCAATACCTTCAATCTGCTCGACGCCGTGCGCATCATCGAAGAAGCCTACGACAACATCCTCGAGCACAACGTTATCCCGATGACGCTGGGTGGCGACCACACCATCACCCTGCCGATCCTGCGCGCGATTCATAAAAAGCACGGCAAGGTTGGCCTGGTGCACATCGATGCGCACGCTGACGTCAACGATCACATGTTCGGCGAGAAGATCGCTCACGGCACCACGTTTCGTCGTGCCGTCGAAGAAGGTCTGCTCGATTGCGACCGCGTGGTGCAGATCGGTTTGCGTGCCCAGGGTTACACCGCCGACGACTTCAACTGGAGCCGCGATCAGGGCTTCCGCGTGGTGCAGGCCGAAGAGTGCTGGCACAAGTCGCTGGCGCCGCTGATGGCGGAAGTGCGCGAGAAAGTCGGTGGCGGTCCGGTATATCTGAGTTTCGATATCGATGGCATTGACCCGGCCTGGGCGCCCGGCACCGGCACCCCGGAAATCGGCGGCCTGACCACCATTCAGGCGATTGAAATCGTCCGTGGCTGCCAGGGCCTCGACCTGATCGGTTGCGATCTGGTAGAAGTCTCGCCCGCTTATGACACCACCGGCAACACCTCGCTGCTGGCCGCCAACCTGCTGTACGAAATGCTCTGCGTACTGCCTGGCGTGGTTCATCGCTGAGGGTCGGGTCATGCACGCACGTGATCAGGTTCTGCATGCGGCCGCCGAGTTGGTCGCCGCGTTTGCCCGTAATGATCGCGAAGCCTACTTCGGTGCGTTCAGCGCCGATGCCAGCTTCGTTTTCTACACCCTCGACCAGCCATTGCTGTCGCGCGATGCCTATCAGGCGTTGTGGGACCGCTGGCGTGCCGAGGATGGATTCGAGGTGCTGTCGTGCACCTCGAGCAACGCCTTTGTCAGCCTGCAGGGTGACGTGGCGATTTTCATCCATGACGTGGCCACCGAGCTGCGCATGCAAGGGGAGCAACACTTCAGCCAGGAGCGCGAGACGATTGTTTTCACAAGACAAGCGTCGAGCCTAGAACAACAAGGCCTATGGCTGGCCTGTCACGAACATTTGTCCGCAATGCCGGAAGGGCTGCCACCCCCTTAGCCAATGGTGACGCTCACGCACGATGAGCGCGCCTGATGATCGGAGCAGATCATGAATAACAACAACAACGAAAAAAGCCTTAGCAGCATCGAAACAAACGGGGTCGAACAGATCCCGGATCATGAGCGCGACGCCCGACCCAGCGACCTGTTTCGCTTGATCTTCGGCGGCGCCAATACGTTTGCCACCGCTGTGCTCGGCAGTTTCCCGGTGCTGTTCGGCCTGTCGTTTCAGGCGGGTGTCTGGGCGATTGTGCTGGGTGTGGTGGTCGGTGCGCTGATCCTGGCGCCGATGGGCCTGTTCGGCCCGCTCAACGGCACCAACAACGCCGTGTCTTCCGGTGCGCACTTCGGCGTGCACGGGCGGATTGTCGGTTCGTTCCTGTCGTTGCTGACGGCGATCGCGTTCTTCTCGCTGTCAGTGTGGAGCTCGGGTGATGCGCTGGTCGGCGGCGCCAAACGCCTCGTCGATCTGCCGGAAACCGATCTGACCCTGGGCCTGGCCTACGGCCTGTTCGCGCTGCTGGTGCTGACCGTGTGCATCTACGGTTTCCGCATCATGCTGTGGGTCAACCGCATCGCGGTGTGGGCCGCGAGCCTGTTGTTCCTGCTCGGTATCTTCGCCTTCGCCCCCGCTTTCGACAGCCAGTACGCCGGCAGCGTGGCACTGGGTCAGGCCGGGTTCTGGGCGGCATTCATCGGCGCGGCGCTGGTGGCGATGAGCAACCCGATTTCCTTCGGTGCGTTCCTCGGCGACTGGTCGCGCTACATCCCGCGTGAGACGCCGAAGGGCCGGATCATGCTGGCGGTGATCGCCGCGCAACTGGCAACGTTGATCCCATTCCTGTTCGGCCTCGCCACCGCCACTATCGTCGCGATCAACGCGCCGGACTACATCGCCGCGAACAACTATGTCGGCGGCTTGCTGGCCGTCTCGCCGAGCTGGTTCTTCCTGCCGGTGTGCCTGATTGCGGTGATCGGCGGCATGTCCACCGGCACCACGTCGCTGTATGGCACCGGGCTGGACATGTCCAGCGTATTCCCGCGCGTGCTCTCCCGGGTCAAGGCGACCTTGCTGATCGGCGTGCTGTCGATCGCCTTCATTTTCATCGGCCGGTTTGCGGCGAACCTGGTGCAGAGCGTGTCGACCTTCGCCGTGCTGATCATCACCTGCACCACCCCGTGGATGGTGATCATGATCATCGGTCTGCTGGTGCGGCGCGGCTTCTACTGCCCGGATGACCTGCAAGTGTTCACTCGCGGCGAACAGGGCGGACGCTACTGGTTCAACCACGGCTGGAACTGGCGCGGTCTGGGGGCGTGGATTCCGAGTGCGCTGGTCGGCCTGTGCTTCGTCAACCTGCCGGGGCAGTTCGTCGGCCCGCTGGGCGAACTGGCCGGTGGCATCGACATCAGTTTGCCGGTGACATTGGGCCTGGCGTCGGTGGTGTATCTGACGCTGCTGCGCTTGTTTCCTGAGCCTCGGGAGGTGTTCGGGCCAACGGATGTGCGCAGTGAAGCCGCAATAAAACCTCAACTGCGTCAGGCCGCCTGACACGAATCCCCTGTGGGAGCGAGCCTGCTCGCGAAGACTTCAGCACATCCAACATTGGTGTGACTGACAGACCGCCTTCGCGAGCAGGCTCGCTCCCACAGGAAGCCTTGCAGACCCCATTTGCTTGACCATAAAAAAGACAATCGGAGACACGCCATCATGGCTTTGGATTTATTCGTCGTACTCATTTATGCCGCTGCGATGCTGATTCTCGGCTACTACGGCATGCGCAACGCCAAGACCCACGAAGACTATCTGGTTGCCGGGCGTAATCTGGGGCCGTCGCTGTACATGGGCACCATGGCAGCAACCGTACTCGGCGGCGCGTCCACCGTCGGCACGGTCCGTCTGGGCTACGTGCACGGCATTTCCGGTTTCTGGCTGTGCGCGGCACTGGGCTGCGGCATCGTCGCGCTGAACCTGTTTCTCGCCAAGCCCTTGCTGAAACTCAAGGTATTCACCGTCACCCAGGTCCTGGAGAAGCGCTACAACCCGATGGCGCGCACCGCCAGTGCGACGATCATGCTCGCTTACGCGCTGATGATCGGCGTGACCTCGATTCTGGCGATCGGCACCGTGCTGCAAGTGTTGTTCGGTCTGCCCTTCTGGATTTCCGTACTGCTGGGCGGCGGTATCGTGGTGACTTATTCAACGATCGGCGGCATGTGGTCGCTGACCCTGACGGACATCGTCCAGTTCGGCATCCAGACAGTGGGCCTGATGTTCGTGTTGTTGCCGATCTGCCTGTACCGCGTAGGCGGCTGGGATCAATTGGTCGCGCAACTGCCGGCGGCCAGCTTCAACTTCACCAGCATCGGCTGGGACACGATCATCACCTACTTCATGATCTATTTCTTCGGCATCCTGATCGGCCAGGACATCTGGCAGCGGGTGTTCACGGCAAAAAGCGAAAAAGTCGCCAAGTACGCCGGCACCTCGGCCGGGATCTACTGCATCATCTACGGCCTGGTCTGCGCCTTGATCGGCATGGCTGCGCATGTACTGATCCCGGATCTGGATAACGTCAACAACGCGTTCGCCGCCATCGTCAAAGTCTCGCTGCCTGACGGCATCCGTGGTCTGGTGATCGCTGCCGCACTGGCGGCGATGATGTCCACCGCCAGCGCCGGCCTGCTCGCCGCGTCCACCACGCTGACCGAAGACCTGCTGCCGAAACTGCGCGGCGGCAAACAATCCAACGTCGCGGTCAGCCGTCTGTTTACGCTGCTGACGGGGATCGCGGTGTTGGGCATTGCTCTGGTCGTCAATGACGTGATCAGCGCGCTGACCCTGGCTTACAACCTCTTGGTCGGCGGCATGCTGATTCCGCTGATGGGCGCGATTTTCTGGAAGCGTGCGACCACTGCCGGGGCGATCAGCGCGATGACGCTGGGCTTTATCACCGCGCTGGTGTTCATGGTCAAGGACGGCATGGACGCGAACACGCCGATCTATTACAGCCTGGGTGTCAGCCTGGTGAGCTTTGTACTGGTCAGCCTGTTCTCGCCGCGCCCGGCGACCGTGGCAACGGCGGTGTGAATCGGCTGTAACGACTTGATGTTTTCTTCAGCGGGTGTGGCGTCGGTGGCCACACCCGTTTTTTTTGCCTGATAAAAAACAAAAGATCGCAGCCTTCGGCAGCTCCTACACTTTGTAGAAACTGCCGACGGCTGCGATCTTGAAATCTCTGATCGCAGGTATTAACGGCGACGTGGCTGGCGTCGGCGCTGTTCGTCGTCCGTGCGAATCGGTACCGGTTGCAGAGGCGGTTCGATCAAACCGAGGGCAACTCCCAAATCGTGCAGCCAGTTCTGGATTTTCTCTTTCATCGTCATGCCCCCTTCAGGGTGGTGCTGAGCGGCCGGAATTCTGAGGCCGCTTCGCACTGATAATAGTCCGAAGTCCTACGCAATGCTCGGCCAAATCCGCAATGATCTGTTACTGAATTGAACAGAATCTGTTGCGATTGGTTCAGGCTGTTTCACGGACGTCATGCAAAGCCACGGGATAGACCGCTTGCTGCACGTCGATCCAGGCATTCAGGTTGGCCCCGGCCATACCCTTGCGCCACATGAGCCATGTTGTCGCACCCGCGAACGGCTCGGCCAACGGATGCACGGCGACGCTTTCGCGACCCGGCAGGCTGGCCAGCATCGACTCGGCCATCAACGCCACACCACTGCCGGCAATCACACAGGCGAGCATGCCCTGATACGACTCAATCTCCATCGGCCGGCCCATCGCCGCGTGGTAATGAGAGAACCACGCCTCCAGACGCATGCGATATGAACAGCCCTGACGGAAGGTGAATACCGAGCGCCCCTCGACATCCTGCGCGCTGTGCACCGGTGGATGGTCGATTTCGGTAATCAACACCAGCCGTTCCTCGCACAGCGGCACGCCATCGAGCCCGGCCAGCTCCAACGGTCCGTCGACCAACGCCGCGTCGAGGCGGCCGGTGAGCAACCCTTCGAGCAATTCCCCGGTCGGTGCCGATTGCACCTGCAAATTCACCATCGGGTATTGCTTGTGATAACGCGCCAACAACGCCGGCAGATGGATCGCCGCCGTGCTGTACATGGTGCCCAGCACGAAATCCCCGGCCGGTTGCCCGCCCATCACCGCCGCACTGGCCTGATCGCGCAGAGCGAAAAGTTTGCCGGTGTAGTCGAGCAGCACCTTGCCCGCCGGCGACAGCTGCAAGCGCTGCCGTTCGCGCACGAACAGTTCGACGCCCAACTGCTCTTCAAGCTGTTTCAGCCGCGTCGACAGATTTGATAGCACCCGATGCAGGCGCTCGGCGGCACGGGTGATCGAGCCTTCCTCGGCGACCGCCTGAAATATCCGCAGTTGGCTGAATTCCACTGCTTTCTCCTGAACAGAACAAGTTACTCACTATTATTCAATTTTAAAGAAAGTCAATCGATCCTAGCCTGACGGTCATTGCTGCCTTGAAGGAAGCCCGACCATGTCGCCGCTGATACGTTTATCCGCCTGTTTCGTTGCCCTGATGATGGCCATGGGCATTGGCCGTTTCGCCCTGACACCTCAGATGCCGCACCTGCTCAGCGAAGGGCAGATCGACCTCACCGCCGCCGGGCTGATCGCGGCGGCCAACTACTTTGGCTATCTGCTGGGTGCTGTGGATGCGATGTTCGCCCAGCGGCCGCAGCAGGTGCAGCGTCGCCTGCATGGCGGGCTGTGGCTGTGCGTGCTGCTGACACTGGCGTCGTTCTGGGCCAACGGTTTCTGGTCGCACCTGCTATTGCGCTTTGGCACCGGGGTGGCGAGTGCCTGGGTGCTGGTGATGATCACTTCACTCAGTCAGCCGCTGGCGGCGGCAGCGGGTCGCCCGCGCTGGGGTGCTCTGGTTTTTGCCGGGCCGGGTCTGGGGATTTTTCTCACAGGCTTGCTGGCGCTGGTCTCACACCGCTTGCAGCAGACATCGGCGACGCTGTGGCTGATTTACGCGGCCGCCGCGTTGCTGATGATGCTCGGCGTCTGGCGGTTGTTACCGCAGCCCACGGGGGTAGCGAGGCCAGCGACAACCCATGTGAACCCAGCGAATCGCGGCATTGCCCGGCTGGCGCTGGTGTATGCGCTGTACGGCATCGGCTACATCATTCCGGCAACGTTCCTGTCGCAGATGGCCAACGCGCAGTTTCACGGCCAGTGGCAGGCGGATCTGTTCTGGCCGTGCTTTGGCCTCGGCGCGGCAATCGGTGTGTGGTTGGTGAGTCTGCGCCGACATGATCCCGAAACCACGCGGCACTGGCTGATGGCGACGTTGTGGCTGCAAGCGGCCGGAGTGTTCGCCTGTCTGCTGGGCAGCGGCGTCGGCCTGGCGTTGGGGGTGATCCTCTGCGGCACGCCGTTTCTGGCCTGCATGCAACTGGTCATGCAGCGTTCGCGAGAGCTGGCGCCCCACGACACTCAGCGCAACGCCGGGATGCTCACGGCGTGCTTCGCTGTCGGCCAACTGAGCGGCCCGCTGCTGGCGGCGCTGAGCAGCCATTTCAGCGGCGGCTTGCAGCCGGCGCTGCTGATCGCCGGTGCCGGCCTGCTGCTGGCCGGCGCGCTGGCGATGCAGGCCAGGGCTACTGGCCCAGCGCCTTGCGCAAACGCCGACGCAGCCACTGTTCGGCGCTGACGAAAGTGATGCCGAGCAGCACCAGCACGGCGCCGATGACGAAGTTCAGGCTCAACTGTTCGCCGAGCAGCAGCACGCCGAAGGTCACGCCGAACAACGGCGTCATGAACGAGAACACCGCAAGGTTGGCCGCCAGATAACGGCGCAGCAGCCAGAACCACACCAGGTAGCTGAAGAACGACACCACCAGGCCCTGGAACAGCACACTGGCTACCGCCACGGTAGTCAGGCTGACGTGGCTGATCTGCCCGCTGAACAACGCGATCAACAGCAGACCGATGAAACCGACCAGCAACTGATAGAACAGGGTCAATGTCACCGGCGCTTCCGACAGTCGCGAGGCGCGCACCACCACAGTGGTCGCGCCCCAACAGGCGCCGGCCAATACGCCGAAGGCATCGCCCAGCAGCATGCGCCGATCAAGGTTGTCCCACGACACACCGCCGGCGAAGGCAATCGCGATGCCGATGAACGCCAGCAGAATCCCCAGCCATTGCAACGGGCGCAAACGCTCGCTGGCCAGCAGGAAATGCACGCCGAGTGCGGTGAAGATCGGCGCGGTATACAAGAACACCGACATATGCGCGGCGGTGGTCAGTTGCAGACCTTCGGCGATGAACAGGAATTCCAGACCAAACAGCGCACCGGCCAGCAAGCCGCCGCGCCAGGTGCTGCCGACCTGATCCCAACCGCCCTTCCAGCAGATCAGCAAACCGACCAGCAACGCAGAAATCCCCGAGCGCCCCGCCGCTTGCATCACCGGCGCGATGTCCGTTGCCGCCCACTTGATCAGGACTTGCTGCACACCCCAGATCAGGCACAGGCCGATCATCACTTGCAGGGCAAAACCGTCGGCATTGCGCCGCTCGGCACTCACCGCAACACCTCGAACACACACAACATGGCAGGCCATCCAATGGTCAGAAAACAGTGTCGGGGATTATCAATCAGATGCGCGGAAAAAGCCGTCTGGAAAAGACATTAAGTTGGTCAGTGGCGTCAGCGCTGAATGGTTGACGGCTGCGCCGTCATTCGCGAGCAGGCTCGCTCCCACAGAGGGTTCGATGAACATGTGGGAGCGAGCTTGCTCGCGAAGAGGTCAGCACTGGCGATAAAGCTTTTGGATCAGTCAGGCGAATCGCTTCGCCACCAGATACCCCACCGTGCAAGCAACCGCCGTCGCCACTGTCCCCCACGCCCAGTCCATCAAACTCACCTGCACCGACCAGTCGCGCAAAGTCGCCCAATTGGTCAGGTCATAAGTGCCGTAGGCCATCAGCCCCAACAGCGCACCCAGCTTCGCCGCCCTCTGCCAGCTCAGCGCCGGCAACACGACAAACACCACGCAGCCAATAACGTACAGGCAATAAAAAACCGCTGCGGGCAACAGCAGCGGTTTTTCCAGCATCAGCGAACCGAGCAGTTCGCGATAGGTCGGCGCCATCAGCAGCCCGAGCCAGATGCCATCGAGCAGCAGAAACGTCAGCAGCGTTGCGACGTAAGCGATCAGCGCCTTTTTCATCGATCCAACCTCTTGTGTGGCCTGCAACATGGGCCACTCAAGGCTCAGGTTAGTTCAATGCGATCGGCGTGAATGACGATCTTGCCTTCCTTGTACAGCGAGCCGATGGCTTTCTTGAAGTTGCCCTTGCTGACGCCGAACAGGCTGCTGATCAGTGCCGGATCACTCTTGTCACTGACCGCCAGGGTGCCGTCGTTTTCGCGCAACTTGCCGAGGATCTTCGAACTCAGACTGCTCGCCGCTTCCTGACCAACCGGTTGCAGGCTCAGGCTGATCTTGCCGTCGGCGCGCACTTCCTTGATGAAGCCTTTCTCGAGCATGCCCGAACGCATGAACTTGAAGATCTCGTTCTTGTGGATCAGGCCCCAGTGCTTGTTGTTGATGATCGCCTTGAAGCCCATGTCGGTGGCTTCGGCTACCAGCAGATCAACTTCCTGGCCCGGGCTGTAGATGGCCGGGGTCTTGTCCAGGTAACGATCGAGGCGCGCGGTGGCGGTGATGCGGCGCGTGTGTTTGTCGAGGTAGACGTGCACCACGCAGTATTCGCCAGCAGTCATCTGGCGCTTTTCTTCCGAGTACGGCAGCAGCAGATCTTTCGGCAGCCCCCAGTCGAGGAACACGCCGATGCTGTTGACTTCAACCACTTTCAGGCTGGCAAATTCGCCGACCTGAACTTTCGGTTTTTCCGTGGTGGCGAGAAGTTTGTCTTCGCTGTCCAGATAGATGAATACGTTGAGCCAGTCTTCATCTTCGCTGGGAATATCTTTGGGGATATAACGGTTGGGCAAAAGAATTTCGCCGTCGGCACCGCCGTCCAGATATAAACCGAAGTTAGTGTGTTTAACCACTTGCAAACTGTTGTAACGCCCGACTAAAGCCATTTCCGAAACCCTCAATACGTGGGCGGCATTCTACCCGTTTTTGCCGCAGACGTCGGGCGACAGATCCTCGCAGCGGAAAATCTGTGTCAACCTGTTGATTTTGCTTGTCACTGCCCTACGGGGTGCCGCTCGTCAGCCGGTCCGACGCTTCACAGCCGTGCTGATTTGCCTCACTTCAATTAAATGTTCTTATTTAAAACAGCAGGTTAGCTGGTTATTACGAGGGGGCGCCCGGTAATAATGCAGCGTTACGGTTGGTTAATCCGGGGGATATTTACCAAGCTATTGTCAAGTTATTCCTGTACGATGCCTGGCCGAGTTACTTTTCTAAAGGTTAATGGCCGCCATGCGTGTAAAAGCATCCACCAGCAAAGCAAAGCCAGCTCCAGCCGTTGAAACCAGCGAATCGATCAACGATCAGATCGCAGCATTCCTCAAGTCCGGCGGCGAGATCCAGCAAATTGCCAAAGGCGTCAGCGGCCAGACATTCGGCCCGTCCAAGCAGATCAGCCTGGGCAAGAAGTAATACCGGTTTCACCCCGTCCAGAGGCGCTTTGAGCTTCGAAGCGCCTGGACTGGCACCGTGCAACACCCCTTCGCTTTAAACAAAAATTCCCGAAAATCGACGAACGGCCATCAATGCCGGGCATTCGTCGGTATCCTTGCACGCGTCTAGATCAAGCGTTTCAGCAGGCCTTTGCCCTGCGCTCGCGGTTCATGGAGTGACGCATGCGCCCATTTCCCTGTTTATTGTTCGTCAGCCTGCTGTCAGGCGCGACCGCGCACGCGCAGGTTTTTCAGGGTGAACTGGGTGACTTCGATCTCAAGCTCGGCACTACGCCCAGCCGCAGCATGGCCCAGGGCCTGGTGAAACCGGCGGCGGTCGGCTCGTTCCACGGTGGCCTCGACCTGAGTCACGACAGCGGCGTGTATTTCGGCCAGTACGCGCCGAGCATGGGCATCAGCCCGGGCAAGAACCTCGAGATCGATTCCTATGTCGGCTTCAAGCAGCCGTTCGATCAGGTGATCGGCTATGAAGTCGGGATGATCCATTACAGCTATCCCCGCGTGGACACCCTCGACAGCCAGGAGCTGTTTGGGGGCCTGACTCTGCTCGGTAGTCGCTTTGGCATTGCCCTGAGCAACGACCCGGATAAACAGAACAACACCTTGTTTGCCGACCTCACTGGCAATCAGCCGTTCGGCATTGGCGTGAGCATGAAATACACCACGCACCAGTTGAATACACCGGCGGCGGTGGACGGTGGCTATATCAGCAGTTTCACTGATTGGTCGGTGAAACTGTCGCGGCCGTTCATGGGCGTCGATCTTGATCTGATCTACAGCGACTCCAGCCTCAGCGGCAGTGATTGCTCGGCCTATTCCGGGCACAACAGCGAGTGCGACGGCCTCGTCACCCTTAAGGCTGTACGCACGTTCTATTGATCGGCTGAACTGCCGCGCGCATCCTGCATCACATAAGAATCAGATTTCCGACGCCAGGCTCTCGCAAGGATTTGCCCATGTCTCGCTGGTTCAAACAGATTGCCGCCCTGCTGATCTTCACCCTCGCCCTCGGCGCTTGCAGCCGCGTGGGCCTGGCCTACCGCAACCTCGACGTAATCATCCCGTGGTCGCTGAGCGACTACGTGGACATGAACGGCGAACAGAAAGACTGGTTCAATGAACGCCTCAAGGAACATCTGAGCTGGCACTGCACCACGCAGTTACCGGGTTACCTCGACTGGCTGGACCGTTTGCAGGCCATGGTCGAGAGCAATCAAGTGAGCGACGCCGCGCTGCAGGAGCGCACCGCCGAAGCCAAACAGGCCATCGCCGAAACCGCCCGGGAAATCACCCCTTCGGCCATTGAGTTGCTGCAAGGCCTGGACGATAAACAGGTGGCTGAAATGAACGACGCGTTTGCCAAGGATTTGCGCAAACGTCAGCAGGAATACGTGAAACCGCCGCTGGCTCAGCAGATCAAGGAACGCGGCGAGCGCATGGAAAAACGCCTGAACGATTGGCTAGGCCCGCTCAGTGACACGCAGAAACAACGCGTCGTGGCCTGGACCAACGCCTTGGGCGACCAGAACACCCAATGGATCGCCAACCGCGCGCACTGGCAGCAACAGTTCAGCGCCGCCGTTGCGCAACGCCAAAGCCCCGAATTCCCACAACGCATCGAGACACTTCTGGTCAATCGCGAGCGCTTGTGGACAGCGGACTACCGCAAGGCCTACGCCAACACCGAAGCCCAGGCGCGCTCGCTGTTTGTCGACTTGATGGCCGAGAGCACGCCGCAACAGCGTCAGCGTTTGTTGAAGAAAATCGAGGGAGTGCGTAAGGACTTCAATGACCTCAAGTGCCTGAAGGCCGCGCAGAAACCTTGAAATCACTGGAATCCAATGTGGGAGCGAGCCTGCTCGCGAAAGCGGAATATCAGACAGATCAAATGTCACTGACAGACCGTATTCGCGAGCAGGCTCGCTCCCACAGGGGATTTCGCTGGCTCAGGCGATTTGAGCCTTCGAGGCGACTTCATCAAACGTCACCTCATCCAGCGCATCCTCCTGCTCATCCAGCACCTGACGCGGATGGTCGTTGCCGGGGATGCTGCTGTCGATCAGGCTCAGCAGGCTGGAGCCGCGCGGGGTCAGAATGAAGTTGTTGCCAGTACTGCCCTCGTGATCCGGCCGCGGCTCGATGAATCCGCGCTCCAGCAACATCTTTTCATAATCACAGGCCAGGGTTTTCAAGTGATCGAGATTGTCGATCGGCTCGCCGGCGCTGGCTTTCTCGGCCGCGTGGTCTTCGGCATACGCGCGGGGAGCGAAGCTGTGGCCAGCGCTGTTCTGCACTTCATGCAGCAAACGTTCAATCAAATCCCAGTTATAAGTCGTCATCCTGATCCAACCTCCGGTGCGGGTGATTTTGTGCCGCGTTCAAGGTTGTGACCGAAGCGCTGCGCAGCCGTTCAGCAGTATTTCCGGCCCCGACCGACCGACGGCTGTCGATTAGCTCGCACGTTGAACGACTAGGCTGAAACAGCCGGTTCAACCCGCAGGAGACATCGTCATGAACGTTGCAAACCATCCGGTGGTATCACGCGAAGAATGGCTCGCCGCCCGTCAACAGCATCTGGCCCACGAAAAAGCCTTCACCCGGGAACGCGATCGCCTCAGCGCCGAGCGCCGCGCCCTGCCGTGGGTGAAAGTCGACAAGGACTATCATTTTCAAGGGCCGAACGGCGAGCTCAAGCTCAACGACCTGTTTGGCACCAACAGCCAGTTGATCATCTACCATTTCATGTTTGCCAAAGGCTGGGAGCAAGGCTGCCAGGGCTGCTCGTTCCTCAGTGACCACATTGATGGCGCCAACCAGCACCTGGCCCATCACGACGTCGCGGTGGTTGCAGTTTCCCATGCGCCATTCAACGAGTTTCAGGACTTCAAAAAGCGGATGGGCTGGAAGTTCGACTGGGTCTCGTCAGAAGGTTGCGATTTCAATTACGACTTCGGCGTCTGCGCCCGGGCTGAGGACGTCGCGGCGGGAAAGGCTACCTACAACTACGAAAGAACCGACAGCGCCGAGGAAGAAATGCCGGGGCTGAGCGTGTTTTATCGCAATGACGAAGGCGAGATTTTCCACACCTATTCCACATACGCGCGCGGTCTGGACATGCTGGTTGGCGCTTACCACTACCTTGATCTGACGCCCAAAGGCAGGAACGAGGACGAGATCATGGAATGGGTGCGGCATCATGATCGGTATGACGGTGCGCCGAAGTCGGGCTGCTGCCATGCCGATTGAGCGCAACCCTGCCCCCACAGTTTCTGAACTTTTACCAGGCTTCAGCCCTCAACCGGTTAACCCGCCTTAACCGGAACTGAGGCCTGCCCATGAAAACCCTGATCAAGCTCTCCCTCGCCGCCACCCTTGCCTGCGCCCTGCCCGTCTGGGCTTGCACGCCGGAAGAGGCGACGATCAAACGCGAACAACTGGCCAAGGAAGTCTCCAAGCTCACCGAGCAGAATCCGGCAAAAGCCAAGGAGATCAACGCCGAGTTGCAGAAAATGGATCTGGGCACGGCCAGTGCGGATCTGCCGGACAAGTGCCAGTTGATCGATCAGCGTTTGAAGGAACTGGGTTCGGCGGAGAAAAAGGCCGACAGTTGAGGCGAAAAAAAACCGGACAATGTCCGGTTTTTTTATGCGCGGTCTAAAGCTTACTCAGCCGCAGGTTCAGCTGGCTTGCGACGCTTGAGCGGGGCCATGCCGTCGCTGCTCACCAGAGAATCCGGCTTTGGACGGTTGACGCTCTTGCGCTTGGTCGGCGTCTTGGCGGCGGTTTTCTTTTTGTCGCCCTTGGCGTCAGTCTTTTTCTTCTTCACACCAACCGCTTTACCCGAAGCCTTGACCTTTTTAGGGCCGCCGTAGGTGCCTTTGACTTCCTTGATGGTGCGGCGCTCGAAGCTCTGCTTCAGGTAGCGCTCGATGCTCGACATCAGGTTCCAGTCGCCGTGGCAGATCAGCGAGATCGCCAGACCATCGTTGCCGGCGCGGCCGGTACGACCGATGCGGTGTACGTATTCGTCGCCGCTGCGTGGCATGTCGAAGTTGATCACCAGATCCAGACCGTCGACGTCCAGACCACGGGCTGCAACGTCGGTAGCGACGAGGATCTTCACACCGCCCTGCTTCAGACGATCGATCGCCAGTTTGCGATCCTTCTGGTCTTTCTCGCCGTGCAGCACGAACGCTTTGTATTCCTGAGCCACGAGGCGGCCGTAGATGCGGTCGGCCATGGCGCGGGTGTTGGTGAAGACGATGGCCTTCTGGTAGGTCTCGTTGGCCAGCAGCCAGTTCACAATCTGCTCTTTGTGCTGATTGTGGTCGGCGGTGATGATTTGCTGGCGAGTCGTCGAGTTGAGCTGGCTGACCGCGTTGAGCTGCAGGTGCTCCGGGTTGTTCAGGACCTTGGCGATCATCTCGCGCAGGCCGGAACCGCCGGTGGTCGCGGAGAACAGCATGGTCTGCTGACGGTTCGGGCACTCGTCGACCAGACGCTGCACGTCTTCGGCGAAACCCATGTCGAGCATGCGGTCGGCTTCGTCGAGCACCAGCACTTCGACTTCTTTCAGGTCGAGGTTGCCGGCATTGAGTTGCTCGATCATTCGCCCCGGGGTGCCAATGAGGATGTCCGGCACTTTGCGCAACATCGCGGCCTGGACTTTGAAGTCTTCGCCGCCAGTGATCAGGCCGGACTTGATGAAGGTGAACTGCGAGAAGCGTTCGACTTCCTTCAAGGTCTGCTGGGCCAGTTCACGGGTCGGCAGCAGGATCAGCGTCTTGATGCTGACGCGGATCTTCGCCGGGCCGATCAGGCGATTGAGGATCGGCAGGACGAAAGCGGCGGTTTTGCCGCTACCGGTTTGCGCCGTCACCCGCAGATCACGCCCCTGGAGCGCCAGCGGAATGGCCGCGGCTTGCACAGGCGTTGGCTCGACAAATTTCAGCTCGGCCACAGCTTTGAGCAGGCGTTCGTGCAGGGCGAATTGGGAAAACACGGGTGCTACCTCGAAGATATGCAAAAAAACAGCTGCATAGGTTACCGGTTTCGAGCGCTCAGGCCGAGTTTCTTTGTGCAAACGCCGACAATCAGTGGTTTTTTTGTTGCCCGATTTGTCACTCGCAGCAATACACAGCGTCTTAAATGCTCTAATCGGCCCTCGCGTCTTACAGAAGAAACGTTTCGCTTATGGATATCAAACAGCTCTGGCTCAAAGCCCAAGGCCTCTGGGGCACGCTCGAAGAGCACCCACTTCTGCAATCGGGACTGGCGCTGTTGGTGCTGCTGGTCATCGCGCTGGTGCTCGGACGGGTGGCGCGTTACCTGATCCTGCATGCCAGCCGCATGCTCGGCCGCCAACCGGCACTGCACTGGATCAACGACTTCCGGCACAACAAGGTGTTTCAACGGCTGGCGCAAATGACGCCGTCGCTGGTGATCCAGTTCGGCCTGCACCTGGTGCCGGAGCTGAGCAAAACCGCGATGAATTTTCTCGGCAACGTCGCGCTGGCGTTCACCATCCTGTTCCTGCTGCTGGCGGTCAGCGCCCTGCTCAACGCCCTGCTCGACATCTACGCGCGCACCGAGCATGCGCGTACACGCTCGATCAAAGGCTACGTGCAACTGGCGAAAATGGTTTTGTACGTGTTCGGCGCGATCATCATCGTCGCCACCCTGATCGACCGCTCGCCGCTGTTGCTGCTGTCGGGTCTGGGTGCGATGTCGGCGGTGATTCTGTTGGTCTACAAGGACACGCTGCTGTCGTTCGTCGCCAGCGTGCAGCTGACCAGCAACGACATGCTGCGCGTCGGCGACTGGATCGAAATGCCACAAGTCGGCGCCGATGGCGACGTGGTCGACATCACGTTGCACACCGTCAAAGTGCAGAATTTCGACAAAACCATCGTCTCGATCCCGACCTGGCGGCTGATGTCCGAGTCGTTCAAGAACTGGCGCGGCATGCAGCAGTCCGGCGGTCGGCGGATCAAGCGCAGCCTGTTCATCGATGCCAGCGGCGTGCGCTTCATCCGCGACGACGAGGAAGAAAAGCTCTCCCAGGTGCACCTGCTGACCGACTATATGGGCCGCAAGAAAGCCGAGCTCAAGGCCTGGAACGAAGCGCAGGGCAATGTCGCGGCCATGTCAGCCAACCGCCGCCGCATGACCAACATCGGCACTTTCCGCGCCTATGCGCTGGCGTATCTGAAGAGCCACCCGGAGATTCAGCCGAACATGACCTGCATGGTCCGGCAGATGCAGACCACCGCGCAGGGCATTCCGCTGGAAATCTACTGCTTCACCCGCACCACGGTGTGGGCCGATTATGAGCGGATTCAGGGGGATATTTTCGATTACCTGCTGGCGGTGTTGCCGGAGTTTGGCTTGAGTCTGTATCAACAGCCGAGTGGCGGGGATTTGCGTGCGGGGTTGTTGCCGGCGGTACTGGGCTCGGCGAGTATTCCGGAGCCGGAAAAACACCTGATGTAACCCAAAGATCAAATGTGGGAGCGAGCCTGCTCGCGAATGCAATGTGTCAGTCGACCCATACTTATCTGACCCAGCGCCTTCGCGAGCAGGCTCGCTCCCACAGGGGTTATGCGGCGGCCGGGGATTTGCGGATGCCCAACCGGCTGATCCACACCGCTGCCAGAATCACACCCCCGCCAAGGAACAATCTCCCCAGTTCCTCATGCTGATTCCAGATCAGCAGATTCAACAACAATCCCACCGGCACATGCAGGTTGTTCATCACCGCCAGTGTGCCGCCGTTGACCATGCATGCACCTTTGTTCCACCAGTACAGACCCAGCGCCGTCGACACCAGTCCGAGAAACAGCAACACCGCCCATTGCAGCGGCGCTTCCGGCAGGAAGTTCGACTTGCCGAATAACAGGAACGCTGGCAGCACAACCGCCAATGCACCGAGGTAGAAATAACCGAAGCGGCGGTAATGCGGCAGATCGCTCGGATGCTTGGCCACCAGATGCTTGTACAACACTTGCCCGGCGGCATAAGTGAAGTTGGCCAGTTGCAGCAGCAGGAAGCCCATGAAAAAGTCGGGACTGATGCTGTCGAAGCGAATTACCGCCGCACCGCCCACGGCCACCAGCGCAGCAACCAATGCCCACGGATTAAAGCGGCGGTTCAGCGCGTCTTCGATCAACGTCACGTGCAGCGGCGTGAGAATGGTGAACAGCAACACCTCCGGCACCGTCAGCACACGGAAGCTCAGGTAAAGGCAGACGTAAGTCACACCGAACTGCAACGCGCCGATCAGCAACATGCCACGCATGAACGCCGGCTCCACCGAACGCCAGCGTGTCAGCGGAATAAACACCAGTCCGGCCAGCACCACACGCACCAGCACCGCGAAGTAACTATCGACATGCCCGGCCAGGTATTCGCCGATCAGACTGAAGGAAAACGCCTGGATCAGCGTCACAAAAAGTAGATAGCCCATGTTCGCCTCGAAATCGAATGGCGGCGACGATAGCGGTTTTTACTTTCTGGAACCAACACAAATCCCCATGTAGGAGCTGCCGCAGGCTGCGATCTTTTGATCTTGTTTTTTTAAAATCAAAAGATCGCAGCCTGCGGCAGCTCCTACAGAGGGATTGTTTGAAGCAGAAAATATCGCAGGCAAAAAAAAGCCCGATCTCGCTAAAGCGTTCAATCGGGCTACAGCACTCAGGAGCAAAAGTGCAAAGGGAGGTTCGATGCGCGTGGAACCTTGAAGGGGTAGCGCCAGGTCACTAGACCATCCAGCGATTATCTGGCGATTAACCGATCAGGCGACCTGAGACAGTTTGGCGTTGGCCTGATTCAGGCCCTTCTCCTGGAAGTCACCGCCCAGGTTCATGCCCTCAGCATGGATAAAGGTCACGTCGTTGATCCCGATGAAACCCATCACCTGACGCAGGTACGGTTCCTGATGATCCGCCGGGCCACCGGCATACACGCCACCGCGAGCAGTCAGGACAAAGGCGCGCTTGCCGTTGAGCAGACCTTGCGGACCGGTTTCGGTGTACTTGAAGGTCACCCCGGCGCGCAGCACATGATCCAGCCAGGCCTTGAGCGTGCTCGGGATCGCAAAGTTGTACATCGGTGCCGCCAGCACCAGCACGTCGGCGGCAAGCAGCTCATCAGTCAATTGGTTGGAGCGGTCCAGCGACGCCTGTTCGCTGTCGTTGCGCTGTTCGGCGGGCTTCATCCAGCCACCCAGCAAGTTGGCGTCCAGATGCGGCACCGGGTTCGCGGCGAGGTCACGCACGGTGATCTGATCGGCAGGGTGCGCGGCTTTCCACTGAGCGATGAAGGTCTGGGTCAGTTGACGGGAAACCGAGTCTTGCTGGCGGGCACTGCTTTCGATGATCAGAACGCGGGACATGGTGTGTAGCCTCCATCCGAATATGTTGTAAGTCGATGGAGTGAAGGTTAAACAGAGTCGAATCGATGAAAAAGCGCAAATATCCGCTGTAATCAATCGATAAATTCGTTTATAAGCTAGACCCATATCCCCTGTGGGAGCGAGCCTGCTCGCGAAAGCGGAATGTCAGTCACATCATCTCTGGATGACACTCCGTCTTCGCGAGCAGGCTCGCTCCCACAGGGAAATAGCGCTATTTCGGGGTGCAGGTCAGTTTGATGCGCAGCTTGATGATCTCTCGGGTGAACTTGGCCGTGGCGTTTTTATGCTTGCCTGCCGGGACATCGATGCTGCGCGTGCGTGGTGCTTCCGGGCCGTTGCTGAACACCGCACGGCAGGTCGCATCGACATCACCGTAGTTGGCCACGCGGATCGAGCCGATGTCGTTGTCCGTGTCGTAAGTCTCGTAGTCGATCTTCATGCCGTTGAGATCCTTTTGCACGTCGATCGGATAGGCAAACGCGGTCAACGGCAGCAGCGCCAGCACCACACAACAGAATTTTTTCATTCGGCAGTCTCCATGAGGGACGGCCAGCTTAGGACAAGAGGAGCTATTGATGAAAGCGCCCCGCGTGACCCTTGATCAATGGCGAACGTTGCAGGCCGTGGTCGACCACGGCGGATTCGCCCAGGCCGCCGAGGCCCTGCACCGTTCGCAATCGTCGGTGAGCTACACCGTCGCCCGCATGCAGGATCAGCTCGGCGTGCCATTGCTGCGCATCGACGGGCGCAAAGCTGTGCTCACCGAAGCCGGCGGCGTATTGCTGCGCCGTTCGCGGCAATTGGTCAAACAGGCCAGCCAATTGGAAGACCTCGCCCATCACATGGAGCAAGGCTGGGAAGCTGAAGTGCGGCTGGTGGTCGATGCGGCCTACCCGAGCGCGCGGATCGTCCGTGCCCTGACCGCGTTCATGCCGCAGAGTCGCGGCTGCCGCGTGCGTCTGCGCGAGGAAGTGTTGTCGGGCGTCGAGGAAGTGCTGCTCGAAGGCGTGGCGGATCTGGCCATCACCGGCCTGAGCATTCCGGGCTACCTGGGTGCGGAATTGAGCGATGTCGAGTTCGTCGCCGTTGCCCACCCTGATCACCCGCTGCATCGGCTCAACCGCGAGCTGAGCTTTCAGGATCTGGAAACCCAGATGCAAGTGGTGATCCGCGACTCCGGCCGCCAGCAGCCGCGCGATGTCGGCTGGCTCGGCGCCGAGCAGCGCTGGACCGTCGGCAGCCTCGCCACCGCCGCGACCTTCGTCAGCAGCGGCCTGGGCTTTGCCTGGCTACCGCGGCACATGATCGACCGCGAACTCAAGGATGGTTCGCTCAAGCTGCTACCGTTGGACCGAGGCGGCAGCCGCAATTCGAGTTTCTATCTGTATTCGAACAAGGACAAACCCTTGGGCCCAGCCACGCAAATCCTCATCGAACTGCTGCGCACCTTCGACACCTTGCCGCTGGACGCACCGTTTGCCGCACCTGAACAAGCCTGACACGGAGTTCACCGATGGCGTATTTCGAGCACGAAGGTTGCAACCTGCACTACGAGGAATATGGCCACGGTGCGCCGTTGCTGCTGGTTCACGGGCTCGGCTCGAGCACCCTGGACTGGGAAATGCAGATCCCCGCGCTGGCCGCGCACTACCGGGTGATCGTCCCGGACATACGCGGCCACGGGCGCTCGGACAAACCCCGCGAGCGCTACAGCATCGCCGGGTTCAGCGCCGACCTGCTGGCCTTGATCGAACACCTGCGCCTCGGTCCGGTACACTACGTCGGGCTGTCGATGGGCGGGATGATCGGTTTTCAGCTGGCTGTCGATCAGCCGCAAGCGCTCAAGAGCCTGACCATCGTCAATAGCGCGCCACAGGTCAAATTGCGCAGCCGCGATGATTATTGGCAGTGGTTCAAACGCTGGAGCCTGATGCGCCTGCTCAGCCTGGAAACCATCGGCAAAGCCCTCGGCAGCAAACTTTTCCCCAAGCCGGAACAGGCCGATCTGCGACGGAAAATGGCCGAACGCTGGGCAAAAAACGACAAACGTGCTTATCTCGCCAGCTTCGATGCGATCGTGGGCTGGGGCGTTCAGGAACGACTTTCCCGGGTGTCCTGTCCAACGCTCGTCATCAGCGCCGACCGTGACTACACACCGGTGGCGTTAAAGGAAACCTATGTAAAACTGCTGCCGGATGCGCGGCTGGTGGTCATTGACGACTCGCGCCATGCCACCCCGCTCGATCAACCCGAACGCTTCAATCACACGCTGCTGGATTTTCTCGCCACAGCCGACCTTCACTCTCAGGATCACTGACCCATGCTGAAAAAACTCGCCCTCGCCGCCGGCTCCGTACTGTTTGCCGCCAACCTGATGGCTGCTACCCCGGCCAAGGCGCCCCACGTGCTGCTGGACACCACCAACGGCCAGATCGAAATCGAACTGGACCCGGTCAAGGCACCGATCAGCACGAAGAACTTCCTTGAATACGTCGACAGCGGCTTCTACAACAACACCATTTTCCACCGCGTGATCCCGGGTTTCATGGCTCAGGGCGGCGGCTTCACCCAGCAGATGCAACAGAAAGAAACCAAGGCGCCGATCAAGAACGAGGCCAGCAATGGCCTGCACAACGTTCGTGGCACCCTGTCGATGGCGCGTACTTCCAACCCTGATTCGGCGACCAGCCAGTTCTTCATCAACGTCGCCGACAACGCGTTCCTCGACCCGGGTCGCGACGCCGGTTACGCGGTGTTCGCCAAAGTGGTCAAGGGCATGGACGTCGTGGACATCATCGTCAACTCGCAGACCACCACCAAACAAGGCATGCAGAACGTGCCTGTCGACCCTGTGATCATCAAGTCGGCCAAGCGCATCGACTGAGTTTCGCCGGGCATATCGAGCGGCGCCGGGCTGAGCCTGCGCCGCTCGCACTGATAAAAGGAGAGCCCGGATTCCGGGCGGTTATCTGATGCTCTATCGCCGTTTCGAACAACTGATCGATATCTTCCGCGACGCCCCGACGGCGTCCCCGCCGGACCGCGTCTGGCCCTTCTACGTCTATTACCTGAAGCAGGTCTGGCCGAGTTTCGCTGCCCTGCTTGTTATCGGCCTGTTTGCCTCATTGATCGAAGTAGCGTTGTTCAGCTACCTGAGCCGCATCATCGATCTGGCGCAAGGCACGCCCAACCCGAATTTCTTCAGCGACCACGCCCTCGAATTGACCTGGATGCTGGTGGTCGCTCTGGTGCTGCGACCGATCTTCTTTGCCCTGCACGACCTGCTGGTGCATCAGACCCTGAGCCCCGGCATGACCAGCATGATCCGCTGGCAGAACCACAGTTACGTGCTCAAGCAGAGCCTGAATTTCTTCCAGAACGACTTCGCCGGGCGCATCGCCCAGCGCATCATGCAGACCGGCAACTCCCTGCGCGATTCTGCCGTGCAAGCGGTCGACGCGCTGTGGCACGTGGTGATCTATGCGATCAGTTCGCTGGTGCTGTTCGCCGAGGCCGACTGGCGCCTGATGATCCCTTTGCTGACCTGGATCGTCGCTTACATCGGCGCGCTGTATTACTTCGTGCCACGGGTGAAGGAGCGCTCGGTGGAAGCCTCCGACGCGCGCTCGAAACTGATGGGCCGTATCGTCGATGGCTACACCAACATCGCCACGCTGAAACTGTTCGCCCATACCAACTTCGAACAGCACTACGCCAAGGAAGCCATCGAAGAACAGACCGTCAAAGCGCAAATGGCCGGTCGCGTGGTGACCAGCATGGACGTGGCGATCACTACCATGAACGGCCTGCTGATCGTCGGCACCACGGCGCTGGCGTTGTGGCTGTGGACGCAGTCGCTGATCACCGTCGGCGCGATTGCCCTGGCCACCGGCCTGGTGATTCGTATCGTCAACATGTCCGGCTGGATCATGTGGGTAGTCACCGGCATTTTCGAAAACATCGGCATGGTCCAGGACGGTCTGCGCACCATCTCGCAACCGGTCAGCGTCACCGACCGCGAGCAGGCCAAACCGCTGGCCGTGGCCTCGGGCGAAGTGCGTTTCGAGCACGTGGATTTTCACTACGGCAAGAAGAGAGGCATCATCGGCGACCTCAATCTGACGATAAAACCAGGGGAGAAAATCGGCTTGATCGGCCCGTCCGGCGCCGGCAAATCGACCCTGGTCAACCTGTTGCTGCGCCTGTACGACGTCGAGGGCGGGCGCATCCTGATCGATGGGCAGAACATTGCCGAAGTCGGCCAGGAAAGCCTGCGCGCGCGGATCGGCATGATCACGCAGGACACCTCGCTGCTGCACCGTTCGATCCGTGACAACTTGCTCTACGGCAAACCCGACGCCACCGACGCCGAACTGTGGGAGGCGGTGCACAAGGCTCGCGCCGATGAGTTCATTCCACTGCTGTCCGACGCTGAAGGCCGCAGCGGTTTCGACGCGCATGTCGGCGAGCGCGGGGTGAAACTGTCGGGCGGTCAGCGCCAGCGCATCGCGATTGCGCGGGTGCTGCTCAAGGACGCGCCGATCCTGATCATGGACGAAGCGACCTCGGCACTGGATTCGGAAGTCGAAGCGGCGATTCAGGAAAGCCTCGAGACCTTGATGCAGGGCAAAACCGTGATCGCCATCGCTCACCGCCTCTCGACCATCGCGCGCATGGACCGTCTGGTGGTGCTGGAAAACGGCAAGATCGCCGAGAGCGGCACCCACGCCGAACTGCTCGCCCATCGTGGTCTGTATGCGCGGTTGTGGGCGCACCAGACCGGAGGGTTTGTCGGTATCGATTGATCGCGCGATATGATCGTTCCCACGCTCCGCGTGGGAATGCCTCAAGGGACGCGGAGCGTCCAGTGACGCGGAGCGTCACGGCCTGCATTCCCACGCAGAGCGTGGGAACGATCATGGTCAGGTTTGGCGATAAGGCAACGCGGTGCGGGCCTCTTCGGCATAGGCCAGAACCCCGGCGCGCTCTTGCTGGAGGAAATCCTTCACCGCCGCTTTCAGCCCCGGATGGCGCAGGTAATGCCAGGAATGGGTGATCACCGGTTCGAAGCCGCGAATCAACTTATGCTCGCCCTGTGCCCCGGCATCGAAACGCTGGATGCCTTGGGCAATCGCGTAATCCATGCCCTGGTAGAAACACGTCTCGAAATGCAGCCGATCAAACTCGGCCAGGCAGCCCCAATAACGCCCGTAGAAACTGTCGCCACCGACCAGGCTGAACGCCATCGCCACCGGCCGTGAGCCCTGTTTGGCCAGGACCACGCGAATCGCTTCGGGCATGCGTTCAGCCAGCAGACTGAAGAACTCGCGCGTCAGATATGGCGCCTGACGCCGCACCGCGTAGGTGTTGGCATAGCAGGCGTACACGAAATCCCACTGCGCCTCGCCCAGCTCACGCCCCTCCAACCACTCGAACTCAAAGCCCTGCCCCGCCACCTGCTCGCGTTCCTTGCGCATCTGCTTGCGCTTGCGAGAGCTGAGGGCGTCGAGGAAGTCCTGAAAGTCGCGGTACTCACGGTTCTGCCAGTGATATTGACAGCCGATGCGCTGCAGCCAGCCCGGTTGCTCGGCCATCGCCGCATCGGTAAACGGATCAGTGAAATTGATGTGCGCGCTGGACAGCTCTTCGATCTGCAAATAGTCGGGCAGGCTTTTCAGCAGTTCGAAACCGTCCTCCACTTTCGCCGCCAGCAAGCGCGGGCCGCTGACCGGGCTGAAGGGCACGGCGGTCAACAGTTTGGGGTAGTAATCGATGCCGGCACGCGCGCAGGCGTCGGCCCAGCCGTGATCGAAGACGTACTCGCCGTAGGAATGCCACTTGCGATAACAGGGCAGCGCGGCGATCAGTCGATCATCTTCGATGTGCAGCAAATGCTCCGGCTGCCAGCCTGTATGCGGGCCGACACTGCCGCTGTCTTCCAGCGCGCTGAGGAAGGCGTGACGCAGGAACGGCTGGTTGTCCGGCACCAGCGCATCCCAGCTTGCCGGGGCGATTTCTGACAGGTCTTGCAGGCGTTGCAACGGCATTCACTGGCACTCCACAGCTTGGCGACAAAGCCCGGCGAGTATCGCTGATCGCGACCCCGTTGCACACGCTCAATCGGCCGACAGCGCTCTAACTCGATAGTTCACGCCTGATCCGCATCGTCATCAACCTGCCATCACTGTGCCACCGCTCTGTCATAAACCATCGCGATACTGGCGCCTGTTTTTAGAGCGCCGGGTTCTAACCCGGACACAGTTTTCCGGCCTTCAGGCCGGTTGTGCCCAGGATGGTTCAGCCATCCCCTTCATCTTCGGAGATTGCTATGCGTCTTGCTTCCACGAAAACTGCAGCGGCCCTGTGCGGCGGCTTGTTGCTGGCCATGAGCGTTCCGGCCAGTGCTGCAGTCGACGCCAAACTGCTCGACATGCTCAAGGCCAACGGGTCGATTTCCCAGGCGCAGTACATCGAGCTGCAAACAGAACTGGCCAAGGATCAGAAGGCTCAGCAAATCGCCCAACAGGCGCAGCAGGAAACCAACGAACAAGTAGCGGCGGTCGCGAAGAAGACCAACGAACAGAGCCTGTTCGATCAGAAACTGGCCTGGGCGGCCAAGACCCAGTTCAAGGGCGACGTCCGTATCCGTCAGGAAACCATCAAGATCGACGGCGAGCCGAACAACGGCGGCCGCGACAAGGACCGCCAGCGCATCCGTGCGCGTCTGGGCGCCTATACCGAGATCAACCCGCAAGTCGACACCGGTATCCGTATCGCCACCGGCGGCGGTGACGACGCGCGCTCGACCAACCAGGATCAGGACAACTACTTCGACAAGAAGCAGATCTGGCTCGACCTCGGCTACATCGACTATCACCCGGATCAGATCAAGAACCTGCACGTGATCGGCGGCAAGATGCTGCAACCATGGGTAAGCATGGGTGACGTGATCTGGGACAGCGACATCAACCCGGAAGGTCTGGCCGTTACCTACAAATACCCACTGGGCGGCAGCGCCGAACTGTTCGGCAGCCTGGGTAACTACAACCTCAAGGACAACGTTGACGGCGACGGCGTGCAATTCCGCCACGACCTGCGCCTGACCGCTGGCCAGTTGGGCAGCCGCTTCAACATCACCGACAACCTGAAAATGACCTTGGGCGGCAGCGTCTACGCCTACCAGAACGACGAAGACAGCCGCTGCACCGGCACCTCGACGCCGTGCGCCCTGGCGGTCAACGGCAACTCGGCGAACAACGAATTCCGTCTGTATGAAGGGTTCAGCCAGATCGACATCGGCGGCCTGCCAATGCCGCTGTCGTTCTACGGCCAGTACGTGAAGAACAACGATGCCGTAACCGATCAAGACACCGCATGGTTGCTCGGCGCCAAGTCGAAAGTCTTCGGCTTCAACCTCGACTACAACTATCGCGACGTGCAGCGCAACGCCGTGGTCGGCGCCTTCACCGACTCCGACTTCGCCAACGGCACCACCGGTTCGCGCGGGCACAAGTTCAAGGTCGGTTACGACATCGACAAGAACTTCGCCGTCGGCGCCACGTACTTCCTGACCAAGGCCGACTTCGCCAGCCGCAGCCAGCGCGATGCAGATGCCAACACCCTGCAGCTGGATGCTGAAGCGAAGTTCTAAGAAAACAGCTACAAGCTTCGAGCGACAAGCTGCAAGTCACCGCTCCCCTTGCGACTTGTCGTTCGAAGCTGATGTCCTGCAGCCCGGCGCAATGCCAGCGATCCCCATCATCCGTTCGCTGACGCTGCCCCGGGCTGACTCTTTCAAGGACTGTCGTCGCGCCTCTGCGTCGCCAGACGCTCAGCCAAAGCATCCACTCCCTCTTCCGGTTTTTCCGGCAGCGCCTTCAGGGTTGCCTGCATCACGCGCATCTGCCGCATGAAGCGCCGGCAGTTGGGGCAGAACAACAGGTGATGACGCACCATCAGCGTCTCGCGAAAGCTCAGTTGGCCATCGAGATAATCGCTGGATCGTGCCACTTGCTCCTTGCAGGTCAACATTCTCCTGTCTCCTCAAAATGTTCCACGGTCGCGAAGACCTTCAAGCGTGCCCGGTGCAGCAGCACGCGGACATTGGAGAGCGAGATCTCCAGAAGATTACAGATATCTTCCAGCTCCAGCCCCTGGCGTTCGCGCAACAGCAGGACACTGCTCTGCAACTCGGACAGACTCAGCAACGTGTGTTCGAGGCATTCGCGCAGTTCGTTTTCGGTGAGCAGCGCCTCTGGGGTGTCCTGATGCCAGGCAAATGGCGCGACCAGCCAATGACCGTCGCTCGAGGAAAATCGATCGTCACCGATGGTGCCGTGGGGCGATGGCAGGTCGTCGAGCAGGACTTCCCGGCGATTGAGCTTGTAGCGACTCTTGGCCGAATTGGCGGTGATGGTCAGCAACCAGGTCTTGAGGCTGGAACGGCCTTCGAAGCTGGCCAGATGGCGCACCACCGACAGCCAGGCATCCTGCACCACTTCCTCGACATGACGCTGGCCGACAATCGCGTAAGCCACGGCGCGCATGGCGCTCTGATAGGTGGTGACCAGTTCCTTGAAAGCCTTTTGCTCCCCCGCCAGCAAGCGCGTGAGCAGTTGGGTGTCGTCAGCCGCCATCCATCAATCCCCTTGTCCGGACTTCGAAAATGAACGCGGCAGGTGTGCACCTGCCGCGACGTCCGAAAAATTACAGCGTTTCAGCCGCTTCGAATGTAGGAAAGATCGACGCGATTAAGGGGAAATTAACCTGTTTCAGCGCTTGCGCAGCAACACGCTACCGATCGAATAACCAGCACCGAAGGAACTGAGCACCGCCAGCGAACCCGAGGCCAGATCATCCTGGTATTTGTGGAAGGCAATGACCGAACCGGCCGAACTGGTGTTGGCGTAGCTGTCGAGAATCACCGGCGCTTCTTCTTCAGTGGCTTCACGGCCGAGCAGCTTGCGCACGATCAGGTGGTTCATGCTCAGATTGGCCTGGTGCAGCCAGAAACGCTTCACGTCGCCGACGTTGAGCTGATTCTCTTCCAGGTGCTCGCCAATCAGCTCGGCGACCATCGGGCAGACATCCTTGAACACCTTGCGGCCTTCCTGCACGAACAGCTTGTCGCGGGCACCGATGCCTTCTTCCGCCGCTCGGTTGAGGAAGCCGAAGTTGTTGCGGATGTTGTTGGAGAACTTGGTCAGCAGTTTGGTGCTGACCACGTCGAACTGGTACGGGGAGGTCGCCAGATCCGCGCGCTCGATGATCACCGCAGTCGCGGCATCGCCGAAGATGAAGTGGCTGTCGCGATCACGGAAGTTCAGGTGCCCGGTGCAGACCTCCGGGTTGACCATCAGGATCGCCCGCGCCTGGCCCAGTTGCACGCTGTTGGCGGCGGCCTGGATGCCGAAGGTGGCCGAAGAACACGCCACGTTCATGTCGAAACCGAAACCTTCAATGCCCAGCGCTTCCTGGACTTCGATAGCGATGGCCGGGTAGGCGCGTTGCAGGTTGGAGCAGGCGACGATCACGCCGTCGATGTCGGCGGCGGTTTTGCCGGCTCGTTGCAGGGCTTGTTCAGCCGCGCCAACCGCCATCTGGCAGAGCACCGACCATTCGTCGTTGGAACGCTCGGGCAGGCGCGGGGCCATGCGTTGCGGATCGAGGATGCCGTCCTTGTCCATGACAAAGCGGCTCTTGATGCCCGAGGCCTTTTCGATGAACGCGGCGCTGGATTCGGTCAGGGCCTGGACTTCACCGCTGGCAATGGCCTCGGCGTTATCGGCGTTGAACTGGGCGACGTAAGTATTGAAAGACTGCACCAGCTCTTCGTTGGAGATGCTGTTGGCCGGTGTGTACAGGCCGGTGCCGCTGATGACGACGTTATGCATGGTCGTTTCTCTAATCTGTTCAGGCAGAAAGTGCTGGAACCGTCGTACCAACACGCAAAGGGTCTATTCCCATCCGGGGGACGCAAACCTGCATCGTTTTATTCCGCAGCGCGACACGGCCGAAGGCTCTGGGTCGCGAAACGGCGGGTTATGGTGGCGAAGTTTGCCATAAACCCGAGGTTTTGGCGCCTTTCTCCTGCTCAACCCGATCCCTGCAGGAGCGGCCGAAGGCTGCGATCTTTTGATGATCGTTCCCACGCTCCGCGTGGGAATGCAGCCCGTGACGCTCCGCGTCACTGGACGCGGAGCGTCCCCAGAGGCATTCCCACGCAGAGCGTGGGAACGATCGATGAACCGAGGTCGTAGGTTTTGGGGCGGCTTCGCCACCCAACGGGGATAAATCCCCTCGCCACAAAGCCCGCTTCCACAGGGGGATTGTGTATGGCTGCAGGTCAGGGCTCGACCTGGCTCCACTGTTTGCTCAGGCGCTTGTCGGAGATCGGCACTTTGGTGCCCAACTGTTGAGCGAACAGCGACACGCGGTATTCCTCCAGCCACCAGCGGTACAACTCCAGCTGCGGATCGCGCTTGCCTTCCTGCGCATGCTTGGCCGCGCGGGCCTGGTATTGCGCCCACAGGCCAGCGAGTTCGCCGCTCCAGACCCGATCCTTCTGCACCTGCGCACCGAGTTTCTCGAAACGTTGCTCGACCGCTTTCAGGTAACGCGGCAACTCTTTGAGCCACTGCATCGGCGTTTCGCGGACGAAACCCGGATAGACCAGATTGCCGATCTGTTGCTTGATGTCGTTGAGTGCCACCGCTTGCGCCAGATCGATCTTGCCCTTGAAGCGTTTTTGCAGACCGTGCCAGATCTTGAGAATTTCCAGCGTCAGCCGCGCAACCCGCTCGGCGTGCTCGGTCCAGTTGCCGCGTTTGCGTTCGGCCAATGCCGCCAACCCGGCGCCATCACGGGGCAACGGGTCTTCGCCTTCGAGAATGCAGCTGTCGAGGCTGGCCAGCAGAATGTCTTCGACCAGCGCATCGACCCGGCCCAGTTCGCGATACAGCAAGCCCAGTTCAGTCTGCCCCGGCAACTTGCCGCGCAGGAATTTCGCCGGCTCGGCCAGTTGCTGCATCAGCAAGCGCTGCAAGGCGCGACGGTGCTGGAACTCGGCTTCGGCCGGGGTAGAGAAGCGTCCCTCCTTGACCGTGCCGCCCTCTTCCACCAGCGCCGGGTACACCGTCATCGACAACCCGGCGATCTTTTGCTGGGTCTTTTCTGCTACCGGCGCGAAGACTTTCGCCTCAACCGGTTGCTGACTTTTCGCACTCTGCGGCACCGCCAGCGCGGCCTGGCTGGCTTCGGCGAAGCGCGCGGTCAACTCAGCCAGATCGCGGCCTTCGCCAAGGAACTTGCCCTCGCCATCGACGATTTCCAGGTTCATGCGCAGATGGCTCTCAACCTGCTGCGCCGCTTCCGCCCACGCTTCATCGCTGACCCGCGCGCCGGTCATGCGCAGCAGCTCGCGACCGAGCGCTTGCGGCAGCGAACCTTCGGCGAAAGTCATGCGCTGCAACGCGGCCTTGATGAAGTCCGGCACTGGCACGAAGTTCTTGCGCAGGGCTTTCGGCAGGTTGCGCACCAGAGCAATGCACTTGGCCTCGATCAGCCCCGGCACCAGCCATTCCAGACGCTCCGGCGGCAGCATCGGCAGCAGCGGAGCCGGCACGCGCAAGGTCACGCCGTCGCGCGGGTGATTGGGCTCGAAATGATAAGTCAGCGCCAGTTCCAGATCGCCAATGTGCAACGTATCCGGGTAATCACGGGCGGTGACTTCGCTGGCCTCGCGGGCCAACACGTCTTCTTCGCGCATGATCAACAGCTGCGGATCTTTCTGGCTGTTGACCTTGTACCAACTGTCGAAGGTCGCGGTCTGGTGGATCTCCGCCGGCAGACGCGCATCGTAGAAGGCGTAGAGGGTTTCTTCGTCGGCGAGAATATCGCGACGGCGAGCCTTGGCCTCGAGTTCGTCGAGCTGCTCGAGCAGTTTCTGATTGGCACTCAGGCATTTGGCCCGCGACTGAATCTCGCCGCGCACCAGACCTTCGCGGATAAACAGCTCACGCGACACCACCGGATCGACCGGGCCGTAATGCACCGGGCGGCGACCGACCACGATCAGGCCGAACAGGGTGATCTGCTCGTAGGCTACGACCTGGCCGCGCTTCTTCTCCCAATGCGGCTCGAAATGGTTTTTCTTGATCAGGTGCCCGGCCAGCGGTTCGATCCAGTCGGCGTCGATCTTGGCGACCATGCGCGCGTAAAGCTTGGTGGTTTCCACCAGTTCGGCGGTCATCAGCCACTGCGGGCGCTTCTTGCCGATGCCCGACGACGGATGAATCCAGAAGCGCCGCTGCCGCGCGCCGAGGTAATCGCCGTCTTCGGTTTTCTGACCGATCTGGCTGAGCAATCCGACCAGCACCGCTTTGTGCAGCTTCGGATAATCCGCCGGCTCTTTGTTCAGGCTCAGCTGCATGTCGCGGCAGATCAGACTTAACTGACGATGGGAATCACGCCACTCGCGCAAACGCAGGTAATTGAGGAAATTCTTCCGGCACCAATTGCGCAGCGGATTGGCGGTCAGCGCCTGGCGCTGTTCTTCAAAACCACGCCACAGATTGACCAGCCCGGCGAAGTCGGAATCCGGATCCTTCCATTGCGCATGGGCCTGATCCGCCGATTGCTGACGCTCCGGCGGACGCTCGCGCGGGTCCTGAATCGACATGGCGCTGGCGACGATCAGCACTTCCTGCAGACTGCCGAGCTTGGCCGCTTCCAGCAGCATGCGGCCCATGCGTGGGTCGACCGGCAAGCGCGCCAACTGGCGACCGAGTGGTGTCAGTTGACTGTTGCGATCCACCGCCGATAGCTCTTGCAGCAGGTTGAAACCGTCGCTGATCGCCTTGCCGTCCGGCGGCTCGATAAACGGGAACGCGGTGATTTCGCCGAGGCGCAGATGGAGCATCTGCAAAATAACGGCGGCGAGGTTGGTGCGCAGAATTTCCGGATCGGTAAATTCCGGGCGGCCGAGGAAATCCTCTTCGCTGTACAAACGCACGCAGATACCCGGCTCGACCCGCCCGCAGCGACCTTTACGCTGATTGGCGCTGGCCTGGGAAATCGCTTCGATCGGCAAGCGCTGGACCTTGGCGCGGTAGCTGTAGCGGCTGATGCGCGCGGTGCCGCTGTCAATCACATAGCGAATGCCCGGCACGGTCAGCGAGGTCTCGGCGACGTTGGTCGCCAGCACCACGCGGCGGCCCGGATGCGACTGGAAAATCCGCTGCTGTTCAGCCGGCGACAGGCGCGCGTACAGCGGCAGGATTTCGGTGTGTTTGAGCTGGGCCTTGCGCAACATGTCGGCGGCGTCGCGAATCTCGCGCTCGCCGGGCAGGAACACCAGCACATCGCCGGGGCTGCGTCGTTCGCTGCGCTCGTAGGCGGCGATTTCGTCGAGAGTGGCGAGAATCGCCTGATCGACGGTCAGGTCGTCCTCGACCCGGTTGCCCTCTTCGTCCTGCTCCAGGGTCAGCGGCCGGTACCAAGTTTCCACCGGGAAAGTACGACCCGACACTTCGACGATCGGCGCGTCATCGAAGTGCTTGGAGAAGCGCTCCAGATCGATGGTCGCCGACGTGATGATGACCTTGAGGTCGGGACGGCGTGGCAGCAGGGTTTTCAGGTAGCCGAGGAGGAAATCGATGTTGAGGCTGCGTTCGTGTGCTTCGTCGACGATGATCGTGTCATAGCGTTCCAGATAACGATCGTTCTGGGTTTCCGCCAGCAGAATGCCGTCGGTCATCAGTTTGATCAGGGTGTTGGAATCGCTTTGATCTTCGAAACGCACCTGATAGCCGACCAGCGCTCCGAGCGGCGTGCCGAGTTCTTCGGCGACACGGCTGGCAACGCTGCGCGCGGCAATCCGGCGCGGCTGGGTATGGCCGATCAGACCGTGCTGCCCACGACCGATTTCCAGACAGATCTTCGGCAACTGGGTGGTTTTGCCCGAACCGGTTTCGCCGGCGATGATCAGCACCTGATGTTGCTCCAGGGCCTTTTTGATCTCGTCGCGCTTGGCCGCGATCGGCAAACTGTCGTCGTAACGAATCACCGGCAGGCTCGCGCGACGCGCCAGTACCTGATCACAGGACGCCTGCATCCGCGCCACCCACTGGGCCAGTTTGGCCTCGTCGGGTTTCTTGCGCAGCTCAAGCAACTGCCGCCGCAGCCGGTGACGGTCGGCGAGCATGGCGTGATCGAGGTTTTTCAGCAGTTTGTCGATGGAGGGCGATTCGTCGGTCATCGGGTAGGCAATTCGGTCGTCTATTTATGCAGGGGGCGGATTGTCGCAGATTTGCGGCACCGAACACGACTGTGAGGTGCTCTTGTGGCGAGGGGATTTATCCCCGATCGGCTGCGCAGCAGTCGCCGACTGGATATCAACGTCGATCTGAAGCGTCTGAGTTGAATGGTTTTGGGGGTGCTTCGCACCCCATCGGGGATAAATCCCCTCGCCACAATGTATTCAGGGGGATTTATTCGTTATCGCGGCCCTTGCGCCGGTATGGGAAGACGTCGATGACTTTCCCCGCCCGAATCGCCTCCTGCAAGCCCTTCCAGTAATCGGCGTTGTACAACTCGCCGTGCAATTGATCGAACAATTTCCGCTGGCCCGAATCGGCAAACAGGAACGGCGGAAACTCCTCGGGAAACACGTCCAGCGGTCCGATCGAGTACCACGGCTCGGAGGCCATTTCATCCTCCGGCGTGCGCGGTTGCGGGATGTGGCGGAAGTTGGCTTCGGTCAGGAAGCAGATTTCGTCGTAATCGTAAAACACCACGCGCCCGTGACGGGTGACGCCGAAGTTTTTCAGCAGCATGTCGCCGGGAAAAATATTCGCCGCCGCCAGTTGCTTGATCGCCAGACCGTAATCTTCCAGCGCTTCGCGCACTTGCGCGTCGTTGGCGTTTTCCAGATACAGGTTGAGCGGAGTCATCCGCCGCTCGGTCCAGCAGTGGCGGATCAGCACGGTTTCGCCTTCGACCGAAACCGTGGATGGCGCGACCTCTAGCAGTTCTTCGAGGCACGCCGGATCGAACTTGCTCAGCGGAAAACGAAAGTCGGCAAATTCCTGGGTATCGGCCATACGCCCGACCCGATCGACGCTTTTCACCAGACGATACTTTTCGATCACCGTGGCGCGATCGACGTTTTTCGACGGTGAGAAACGGTCCTTGATGATTTTGAATACGGTGTTGAAACCCGGCAGGGTGAACACGCTCATGACCATGCCGCGCACGCCCGGGGCCATGATGAACTGGTCGTCAGTGTTGGCCAGGTGATTGATCAGCGCGCGGTAAAACTCCGACTTGCCGTGCTTGTAGAAGCCGATCGAGGTGTACAGCTCGGCGATGTGCTTGCCCGGCAGAATGCGTCGCAGAAAACCGATGAACTCCGCCGGCACCGGTACATCGACCATGAAATACGAACGGGTGAAAGAGAAGATTATCGACACATCGGCTTCGTCGGTGATCAACGCATCGATCTGAATGCCCCGACCTTCGCGGTGCAACAGCGGAATCACCAACGGCCATTGCTCGTCACGGGTGTAGATGCGTCCGACCAGATACGCGCCCTTGTTGCGGTAGAGCACCGAGGAAAATAGCTCGACGCTCAGCTCCGGGTCCTTGCATACCCAGTCCGGCAGGTTCTCGCGCAATTGCGCTTCGAGCCGCAGCAGGTCGCCAGGCAAATCGGCGTAATCCTCGCTGAAGCGGTAGTCGGAAAAGATACTGGCGAGCATGGCGGACAACTGGCCCTGCGGCTTGTACGTACGGGTTTGCGCGGCGCGGGCCCGGCGCAGGCTCGGGCGCGTGGTGTGGATGAACATGCAGCCGTCGCTGATCAGGTCGTGGCTGAACAGCCCGCAGAAAATCGAGTTGTACCAGGTTTCCGAAAGCTCATCGTCGAATCGCAGGTCGATCACACTGATGTAGGCGCTTTTCACCAGCGGCCAGCAGCTGACGTTCTTCAGGGTTTCTTCGTCGAAATACTCGCGCAGGCGAGCGACGGTTTCGCCAACCTTTTCTTCGTACAGACTGATCCGCGCCGCCGAGGCGACCTGCGCCTCCTGCCAGCGCGCCTGTTCGAAGCGCTCGCGCGCGCCGTCGGTGATGCGGCGGAAATGCTCGCGGTAATCGTCGAAGCCGGCGAGGATCATCCGGGCGATCTCGGTGGCTGGCCATTGCTGCGACATAAATGAAACCTCGGCGGGAAATCGATTCGTTTGAGCTTAGTCACGGAACCGTCCGCAGGAAAAGCGCAATTTCTGCCAAAACCGATACCGGGGCGACCGTTGACGAGGTTTCTCGTGCCGATGCATCGGCAAGCAGAATTAAAAGCCCGAATAGCGGTTGCCATGATCCGGACGCTCGGCAACACTCTCGTCCCGATCAAGGAAGGAGCCCGCCGTGAGCCCTGTCGATATTTTCCGTATGTTGTCGCTGGCCGCTATCTGGGGCGCGAGTTTTCTGTTCATGCGCATCATTGCCCCGGTGATCGGCACGATCCCGACCGGTTTCTTTCGGGTGTCGATCGCGGCGGCCGGGCTGCTGGTGATACTCGGGCTGATGCGCATCAGCTGGGACTTCAAGGGCAAGCTGAAAACCGTGATGCTGCTGGGCGTGATCAACTCGGGGATTCCGGCGACGCTGTATTCGGTGGCGGCGCAAGTATTGCCGGCCGGCTATTCGGCGATCTTCAACGCCACGACGCCGCTGATGGGCGTGTTGATTGGCGGTTTGTTCTTCAGCGAAAAGCTCACGGCGGCCAAGCTCAGCGGTGTGTTCCTCGGCCTGTTCGGCGTCGGCGTGCTGACGCGCGCCGGTCCCGTAGCCTTCGATCTGCAACTGCTGATGGGCGCGGTCGCCTGCCTGCTGGCGACCACTTGTTACGGCTTTGCCGGATTTCTCGCGCGGCGCTGGCTGGATCAGGCCGGTGGGCTGGACAGCCGTTTGTCGGCACTGGGCAGCATGCTCGGGGCGACGTTGTTTTTGCTGCCGCTGTTCGCCTACAGCACCATTACCGCGCCGCCGGTCAACTGGGGCGGCTGGCAGGTCTGGCTATCGCTGCTCGGCTTGGGCCTGGGTTGCACAGCGTTTGCCTACATCATTTATTTCCGCCTGCTCAGCTCGATCGGCCCGGTGAAATCGATGACCGTGACCTTCATGATCCCGCCGTTCGGCGTGTTGTGGGGGGCGTTGTTGCTGGATGAGCCGTTGTCGATGGCGCACATTTATGGCGGGGTGCTGATTGCGGCGGCGTTGTGGCTGGTGTTGAAGCCGGCGGTGGTGAAGCCTGCAAACGCGTCAGTCCGTTAGATTTTCTGCCGCAGATATTCGCGAGCAGTCTCTCCCACAGAAAAATAAATTCCAATGTGGGAGCGAGCCTGCTCGCGAAAGGCGGCGCAACAAGCGCCACCTGCCTATCGGCTATCCGGTTTTACGGAACACAAATACCAATCCAACAATGATCAGCAACATCCCCAGCACACCCAACGCCGCCAGCCGATTGCCGAAAATCAGGTAATCCATCACCGCCGTCACCGCCGGCACCAGATAGAACAGACTGGTGACATTCACCAGATTGCCCCGCGCGATCAGTCGATACAGCAACAGCGTCGCCAGCACTGAAACCACCAGGCCCATCCATAACACCGGGACAATGAAGCCTGCGCTGTGCTCGAAGTGAAACGGCTGGAACGGTACGAACACCCCGCACAGCAACAGCCCGGCCAGGTACTGCACTGGTAGCGTACCCAATGGATTTTCGGTGATGCGCTTTTGCATGATCGAGCCGAGCGTCATGCTCGCCAGCGCCAGCAAACCGAACAGCATGCCGGCCCAGGACATTCCGGCCAGACCGATCCCTTGATAAACCACCATGATCAGCCCGGCCAGACCCAGCGCCAGGCCGAACAGGCGGCTCGCCGAACGCTGCCGTTCCATCAAGACCACGGTGAGGATCGGCTGAACGCCCATGATCGTCGCCATTACCCCCGGCGTGACTTTGCAATCCAGCGCCAGCAGATAAAAGATCTGATAGGCCCCGAGCAACACCAGTCCCGTGGCGATCGCGAACAGCATCGGCTTGCCACCCTTGGGCAGCTTCAATCTCAGCAGCGGCGCCAGCAACACCAGCCCGCACAGGGCGATGGCGAAGCGAATCAGCAGAAAGGCAAAGGGCGAAGCATGGACGAGGCCCCATTTGGAGAAAATCGCCCCGCTGCTCCACAGCAGAACGAACAGGCTCGTGGACGTCGCCGCGAGCGCGGATTGTTTCGAAAGGACAAACATGAATACCACCTGTAGTCAGGCAAGAAGCCAACTCAGCCGAAGCTGAAATTCAGTAGGTTGTTCTGGCGGGCGCAGGGGTCAGCAGAAACTGCCGATCAACCCCGCACACCAACGCCCGGCGGCGAAACGACTGCGCACACCGGCGTGCTACTGACAGGTGGAGGGTAATGACTGATCTGCACAGGCTGCCGATTCCCGCACGGCACGACGCCAGCGTTGACCGCTGAATCGACTACCGCGTTGATGAGGGATGCAGGCATGAATGCTGATCTTTAGTGAGGAAATGAACGCGCGAGCCAGGCGGCTCGCGGGCTGACTATAACCAGCCCGGGACACAGATTGCAATGACTTGGGCAATGGGCCGGTAGCGACAGTCTGGCGCCGGGTGGTTAGGGTTATTGGCGTGGCAACGGATTGTCAGGAGACATGGAATGCAAGAGATCACATGCCAAGGGAACGGACGTATTTGCGGTATCAGGTTTATCGGTCAGAGGCGAGGAAGCGGGCGGGTGTTGCGACTGCGCAGATGCGATGCATTTCGGGAGCCGACATGTCTGAAGTCCGCTTTGAGCCTATTGATGCTGAAGCACTCGCAGTTTATCAGTCTTGGGACGACCCGATTTTCTCGTGGGAAGATGTCGTCGTCTGGAAAGCTCGAGAACCTCTGTCTCTGGATATCGCAATCTGGTTTGAACAAGAGCTCTGCGGGCTATGCTTCGCAAATCCCAACAATAGCCGCCAGCGGATTCGCATCGTGCGACTGGAGGGCAAACCCGGAAAGGCTCACCCGCTGAAAAACCGGATAGCCGCTTTGGCATTGCTCGCCATCGACGAATTCGCCCGAATTATTGGCAGCCAAGTCATCGAAGTTCAGGAACCTATGCCGGGAGCCATTCCGGTTTTTCAACAACTCGGCTTCACATTTGATGTGCAAGGTCGCCTTGTTCTACCAGTGGAGAGTGAAGTATCGTGACATCTGTTCATTTATTGACCAGCGAGGGAGGGAGTATGCGCAAAGTCGTAAGAAAATCCCCAAGCAAGAAGGAATTGCGCGAGCCGGTGGAAAAGCTTGATCGACTGGAGTTATCCGCGAATCAGCGCCGTTTTCTGCAGGTCCTTGAAAACGGAACCGACGTGACCGAGCCCAACCTGCTCGCCGGCCGTCCTTGAACCCATCAATAAAAAACCGCTCCCGAAGAGCGGTTTTCTATTGTCTGTTCCAGCCTCAACCAAACAACCAATACCCCAGCAACGTCAGCACCAGCACCGCCAGCACCGGGCGCATTACACGGTAGGCCTTGGGATGGCGGCGCTTCCACTGCTTGACCACGCCGCTGAAACGGTCGCTGAAATTCTTGCTCCAGGCATAAGCCTGGTTGATGCCGCCAACGCGTTCGTCGTCCAGATTCTGCGGCGCGGTGGCGCGGCCGAGCCAGCCGCTGATGAAGCGGTTGATCCGGGTCATCAGGCGGTTGCTCAGCGGGCGTTCGATGTCACAGAACAGAATCACTCGAGTCTGAGCGGTTTCATTCTTGACCCAGTGCACGTAGGTCTCGTCGAACATCACGTCATCGCCGTCGCGCCAGGCATAGACCTGACCGTCGACGAAGATCCGGCAATCGTCGGAGTTGGGTGTCGACAGGCCGAGGTGATAACGCAGGGAGCCGGCGAACGGGTCACGGTGCGGATTGAGGTGACTGCCGCCCGGCAGCAGCGCGAACATCGCGCCCTTGACGTTGGGTATGGCACTGACCAGCGCCACGGTTTTCGGGCAAAGAGCTTCGGCCGATGGCAGCGGTTTGTCGTACCACTTCAGATAGAACCGCTTCCAGCCCTTCTTGAAGAACGAACCGAAACCCGCATCGTTGTTCTTCTCGGCGGCGCGAATGTAGCCTTCGTCGAACAAGTGCATGGCTTCGTCGCGAATGGTTTCCCAGTTGTCGCGCAGTACATCCAGCTCCGGAAACTTGCTGCGATCCAGATACGGTCTGGATGGCACTGCGGAAAACAGGTACATCAACGCGTTGTACGGAGCAAACAGTGCGGAGTGGTTGACGAACTGGCGCAATACCGGCAAACGCGCCTTGCCGCGCAAATGCACATAGAGCGTGCTGCCCAGGAACAGCAACAGCACAAACGCCTTGGCGGCAAACGAAACGGTCATCAACGACTCCTTGAATAAAGACAACGCTGCGCAATGCCCTTTTCCCGGCATGGCAGCCGGCCATGATAAACACTACCGGCTCCGGGAAAAACCCGCCTGACACAAGATTCAGTGTTAAGCATTACGCAACAAAGCCTTTATTAACATGCAGCGCCTGAACCTTGGCTGACTTGAATCAACAGGCTTACTGCTGGTTCTCCTGCTCGGTGAACAGGTCACTGAACAGCATGCTCGACAGATAACGCTCGCCCGAATCCGGCAGCACCACGACGATGGTTTTGCCCTGCATCTCTGGTTTCTCCGCCAGACGCACCGCCACCGCCATGGCAGCACCGCAGGAAATCCCGCACAAAATCCCCTCTTCCTGCATCAGGCGCAAAGCCATGGCCTTGGATTCTTCATCGGTCACCTGTTCGACGCGATCGACCATCGACAGATCAAGATTCTTCGGCACAAAACCGGCGCCAATGCCCTGAATCTTGTGCGGGCTCGGCTTGATCTCGGCACCGGCCAACGCTTGCGTAATCACTGGCGAAGACGCCGGCTCGACGGCCACCGACAGAATCGGTTTCCCGGCGGTGTTCTTGATATACCGCGAGACACCAGTAATGGTTCCACCGGTACCTACGCCAGCCACCAGCACATCCACGGCGCCGTCGGTGTCGTTCCAGATTTCCGGGCCGGTGGTCTTCTCATGAATCGCCGGGTTGGCCGGGTTATCGAACTGCGCCGGCATGAAGTATTTGTCGGCATCGCTGGCGACGATTTCCGCAGCTTTCTCGATGGCGCCCTTCATGCCCTTGGCCGGCTCGGTCAATACCAGTTCCGCGCCCAAGGCTTTCAGAACCTTGCGGCGCTCGATGCTCATCGACGCCGGCATGGTCAGCATCAATTTATAGCCACGCGCAGCGGCAACGAAGGCCAGACCGATACCGGTATTACCGGAAGTCGGCTCGACAATGGTCATGCCCGGCTTGAGTCTGCCGCTGCTTTCGGCGTCCCAGATCATGTTGGCGCCGATTCGGCATTTGACCGAGTAACCGGGGTTGCGCCCCTCGATCTTGGCGAGGATGGTGACCCCGCGCGGCGCGATGCGGTTGATCTGGACCAGCGGCGTATTACCGATGGAATGGGCGTTGTCAGCGTAAATACGGCTCATGGCTGGGTCCTTATGCAGCGTTGAATTCAGCCTTCCAAGGTAAGCCCGTTGCCGATCACAGTCCAGTCGGGTCGAACGTCTGCAAACGCGCGGAGTCAATCGCATTGAATCGTCAAGCCACACTCTTGAAGGAACAATGGCATGAAACGTCGTTACAGCTGGCCGCTCTGGACCCTGACGGGTGTCGTGGTGCTGCTGGTCGCCCTGCATTTCGCCCTGCCCTATCTGGTACGCGACTACCTCAATGACAAGCTCGCGGACATGGGCGATTACCGCGGCCAGATCACCGATGTCGACCTCGCGCTGTGGCGCGGCGCATACAAAATCAACGGTCTGAAGATCGTCAAGGTCGATGGCAAAGTACCGGTGCCGTTCGTCGATGCGCCGTTGATCGACCTGTCGGTAAGCTGGCATTCGTTGTGGTACGACCATGCCGTGGTCGCGCAGGTGCAATTCCTCAACCCCGAAATCAACTTCGTCGACGGCGGCCCCAACAAGCAGAACTCGCAGACCGGTCAGGGCACCGACTGGCGTGAGCAGTTGGGCAAGCTGCTGCCGATCACCCTCGATGAGGTGCAGATCAACGACGGCCGTATCACCTTCCGCAACTTCAATTCCAAGCCGCCGGTGAACATGAATGCCAGCAACGTCAACGCCAGCATCTACAACCTGACCAATGTGGTCGACAAGGAAGGCAAACGCGACGCCCGCTTTGAAGGCAAGGCTTTGCTGCTGGGCCACGCGCCGCTCGAAACCACCGCCACCTTCGATCCACTGAGCAACTTCGAAGACTTTGAATTCCGTCTGCGCGCCCGTGACATCGAGCTCAAACGCATGAACGACTTCGCCGCCGCCTACGGCAAGTTCGACTTCAACGCCGGTCACGGCGACGTGGTTATCGAAGCGAAGGCAGAGAAAGCCCGGCTCACCGGCTACATCAAACCCCTGCTGCGCGACGTCGACGTATTCAACTGGCAGCAGGACGTCGAGAACAAGAACAAAGGCCTGTTCCGCTCAATCTGGGAAGCGCTGGTCGGCGGCACCGAGACCGTGCTGAAAAACCAGAACAAAAACCAGTTCGCCACCCGCGTTGAACTCAGCGGCAATGTTCACCAGCAGAACGTCAACGCCTTTGAAGCGTTTTTGCAGATTTTGCGCAATGGCTTCATCCAGGCATTCAATGCGCGGTACGAACGGCCGAAGCCAGATGAGGGTTAAGTTTTGCCGTTGACAAAATATTCGGCCACCCGCCGAGACTGAGTCAACATGTGACGCTCCATTCAGAGACTGAATAAGCCGTCTGCGTTCACAGTCGACCGGCGTGCGCGTTATAGTCGGGCATCCGATTATTTCGCCCCCGCCCTGCCCGTCAGGTCGGCGTTACCGTTCGAGGATTAGCAGATGAAGTTCGAAGGCACCCAGGCCTACGTCGCCACCGATGACCTGAAGCTGGCGGTCAACGCCGCCATCACCCTGGAACGGCCGCTGCTGGTCAAGGGTGAACCGGGCACCGGCAAGACCATGCTCGCCGAGCAACTGGCCGAGTCGTTCGGTGCCAAGCTGATCACCTGGCACATCAAATCCACCACCAAGGCCCATCAGGGTCTGTACGAGTACGACGCGGTCAGCCGTTTGCGCGACTCGCAGCTGGGCAATGAAAAAGTCCACGACGTGCGCAATTACCTGAAGAAAGGCAAGCTCTGGGAAGCCTTCGAGTCCGAGGAGCGGGTGATTCTGCTGATCGACGAAATCGACAAGGCCGACATCGAGTTCCCCAACGACCTGTTGCAAGAACTCGACAAGATGGAGTTCTACGTTTACGAGATCGACGAGACCATCAAGGCCAAGAAGCGCCCGATCATCATCATTACTTCCAACAACGAAAAAGAACTGCCGGACGCCTTCCTGCGCCGCTGCTTCTTCCACTACATCGCTTTCCCCGACCGCACTACCCTGCAGAAAATCGTCGACGTGCACTACCCGGACATCAAAAAGGATCTGATCAGCGAAGCGCTCGATGTGTTCTTCGACGTGCGCAAGGTACCGGGCCTGAAGAAAAAGCCTTCGACGTCCGAGCTGGTCGACTGGCTGAAACTGCTGATGGCCGACAACATCGGCGAAGCGGTGCTGCGCGAGCGCGATCCGACCAAGGCCATCCCGCCACTGGCTGGCGCGCTGGTGAAGAACGAACAGGACGTGCAACTGCTTGAGCGCCTGGCGTTCATGAGCCGGCGCGGCACCCGCTAAGAGGCTGCTGCCATGTTGCTCAACCTGTTCAACGAAATGCGCGCAGCCAAAGTACCGGTGTCGGTGCGCGAGCTGCTCGACCTGATCAACGCGCTGAAACAGCGCGTGACCTTCGCCGACATGGACGAGTTCTATTACTTGTCGCGGGCGATTCTGGTGAAGGACGAGCGCCATTTCGACAAGTTCGACCGCGCGTTCGGTGCCTACTTCAATGGCCTGGAGAAACTCGACGACCACTTGCAGGCGCTGATTCCCGAAGACTGGCTGCGCAAGGAATTCGAGCGCTCGCTGAGCGACGAAGAACGCGCGCAGATCCAGTCCCTTGGCGGGCTGGACAAACTCATCGAAGAGTTCAAGAAGCGTCTGGAAGAACAGAAGGAACGCCACGCCGGCGGCAACAAATGGATCGGCACCGGCGGCACCAGCCCGTTCGGCTCCGGCGGTTTCAACCCGGAAGGCATCCGGGTTGGCGACGCCGGCAAGCGTCAGGGCAAAGCGGTCAAGGTCTGGGATCAGCGCGAGTACAAGAACCTCGACGATTCGGTGGAACTGGGCACACGCAATATCAAGGTCGCCCTGCGTCGTCTGCGCAAGTTCGCTCGCCAGGGTGCGGCGGAAGAACTCGACATCGACGGCACCATCGACCACACCGCCAAGGACGCCGGCCTGCTGAATATCCAGATGCGCCCGGAACGGCGCAACACGGTGAAGCTGCTGCTGTTGTTCGACATCGGCGGCTCGATGGACGCGCACGTGAAGATCTGTGAGGAATTGTTCTCGGCCTGCAAGACCGAGTTCAAGCACCTCGAGTACTTCTACTTCCACAACTTCATTTATGAATCAGTGTGGAAGAACAACATGCGCCGCACTTCCGAGCGCACCTCGACCCAGGATCTGCTGCATAAATACGGCGCCGACTACAAAGTGATCTTCATTGGTGACGCCGCCATGGCGCCGTACGAAATCACCCAGGCCGGTGGCAGCGTCGAGCACTGGAACGAAGAGCCGGGTTACGTGTGGATGCAGCGCTTCATGGAGAAATACAAGAAGCTCATCTGGATCAACCCGTATCCGAAGGACACGTGGGGCTATACCTCGTCGACCAACATCGTCCGCGATCTGATCGAGGATCAGATGTATCCGCTGACGCTGCGCGGGCTTGAGGAAGGGATGCGGTTTCTTTCCAAATGACGACCTGATCGTTCCCATGCTCCGCGTGGGAATGCATCAAGTCACGCTCTGCGTCACAGGGACGCGGAGCGTCCCTGTGACGCAGAGCGTCCCGGGCGGCATTCCCACGCGGAGCGTGGGAACGATCAACATCTGTGGGAGCGAGCCTGCTCGCGAAGCTTTTAGCGATCTTTGAAGCGCTGCAAATACTCGACATGCTCGCGGTGCGCGACGTCCTGCACCACCGGCCTTAACCTCACCTTCGCTCCCGGCAGGCATTGCGCCAATTGTGCCAGTGCCAGCGGCGTCAACGCGCCCAAGCGCGGATAGCCACCAATGGTCTGGCGATCGTTGAGCAACACAATCGGCTGCCCGTCCGGCGGCACCTGCACTGCCCCCAACGGAATCCCCTCGGAGATCATCGGCGCGCCCTGATATTGCAACGCCGCGCCGAGCAGGCGGATGCCCATGCGGTCGGCGCGACTGTCGATGGTCCAGGCGCTGTTGAAGACATCGAACAGGCTCTGCCCGCTGAACTGGCCGATCTGTGCGCCGAGCACCAAGTCCAAAGGCGCGTGCATTTTGAAATCCGGCCGCAGCGCTGAAGGCATTTCCCGCGTCGCCAACGCTTCGCCGCTGTAACCGAGCGCCGCCCCTTTGGCGAGCGGAACGCCCATGCCATCAAGTCCGCCCAATTCTTCGCGCAGCACCGTGGCACTGCTGCCCAGCACCTTAGGCGCAGTAAACCCACCGGGCGCGGCCAGATATGCCCGTGCGCCGAGCAAAGGCTGGGTGAAGCGCAATATCTGCCCTTTCGCCAACCGGAAACTGCGCCACGGCGCCAGCGGCTGGCCGTCGATCTGCGCACCGAGATCCGCTCCTGCCAGCGCCAGCAGGCAATCCTCCTCAGCCACCACAGCAAAGCCGCCGAGGGTGATTTCAACCACCGCCGCATCCAGTTCATTACCCAACAGCCAATTGGCCCAGCTCATCGAACACCAGTCCGCCGCGCCGCCCTGGGTCACGCCCAGATGTCGCACGCCAAACCGCCCGGCGTCCTGCAACAGGCACAGCGGCGTGCTGGCTTCGATCATCAATCGACTCATGCCAGCGCCTCCAGTGGGGTGTCATCGCCGCCCAGACGAATGAATTCGGCGTGGTCGACCACTTCGAAGCGCACCGTGTCGCCGGGTTGCATCAGGCTGTAGCCGTCGCGATGGCGATCGAAGAGTTTCGCCGGGGTGCGCCCGATCAAGTTCCAGCCACCGGGTGAGACCACCGGATACGCTGCGGTCTGCCGCTCGGCGATACCGACGCTGCCGGCGGCGACTTTCTTGCGCGGTGTGTTCAAGCGCGGCGCGGCGAGCATTTCTTCGACCAGGCCCATGAAGGCAAAACCCGGCGCAAAGCCAAGGGCGAACACCTGATATTCCCGTGCGCTGTGGCGACGAATCACCTCCTTCACCGCCAGCCCGCTGCGTTCGGCCAACAGGCTCAGTTCCGGGCCGACACTCAAGTCGTACCAGACCGGCAAGACGTGGCACTGCCCGGCACTGCGCGCATTCGGCGCCAGATCGACCAGCGCTGCGGCGATCAATTCGCGCGCCTGCGCCGGACTCAACAGCGTCAGATCGTAATGCACCATCAACGTCGTATAGGACGGCACCAGATCGATCAGTTGTGCACCAAACGCCGTGCGCAAGCGCTCGCTGGCGGCGAGCATCCACGGCATGTTGACTTCGGCGATGTCATCGAACAGACGCAGCATCAGGCAATCGAGCGCCACCACTTCAACCCGTGGATTCATGACGCACTCGACTGCTGCAAGGCCTGACGAATACGCCGCACGGCGGCCACGGAACTGGCGTTGTCGCCGTGGACGCACAAGGTGTTGGCGCGCAGGATCAAGGCGCTGCCATCGCTGGCGCTGAGTTCGCCGCCACGGGCGATGGTCAACGCTTGCTCGATGATTTTTTCGGCATCGTGATGCACTGCGTCCGGCAGTTGCCGTGAGACCAGCCGGCCGGCGCTGTCGTAGGCACGGTCGGCAAAAGCTTCGAACCACAGGGTTACGCCGTATTCATCGCCGATCTGCTGCGCGGCAGCGTTGTCGCGTGTTGCCATCAACATCAGCGGCAGGCTGCGGTCATACGCGGCCACGGCCTGCACCACCGCGCGCAACTGCGCCGGGTTGGCCATCATGTCGTTGTACATCGCGCCGTGGGGTTTGACGTAACTCACACGCCCGCCCTGCGCCTTGCAGATGCCGTCGAGGGCGCCGATCTGGTAATGCAGGATGTCCTGCAGCTCTTGCGCGGAATACGCCATGGAGCGTCGGCCGAATCCGACCAGATCCTGATAGGCCGGGTGCGCGCCAATCTGCACGCCGTGTTCGAGGGCCAGCGCCACGGTTTTGCGCATGATGCTCGGGTCGCCGGCATGGAAACCACAGGCAACGTTGGCGCAATCGATGAAGGGCATGACTTCGGCGTCCAGACCCATGGTCCAGCTGCCGAAGCTCTCGCCAATGTCGCAATTCAATAGCAGGCGGCTCACGGTGAACACTCCTGTAGCTGCTGGTCTTTTTATCTGTAGGAGACTTCTGCGCAGGGTATCAGTTACTGCGCGTCGAGTTGCTTGCCACGGGTTTCCGGCAGGCTCAGCGCCGCCAGAATCACCACGCCGTAAGACACCGCCGCGAAGGCGCCGATGCCCATGCTCAATGGCACTTTCTGGCTGAGCAGGCCGATCAACAGCGGGAACAACGCCGCCAGTGCGCGGCCGATGTTGTAGCAGAAACCCTGACCCGAGCCGCGAATCCGCGTGGGGAACAATTCAGTCAGAAACGCGCCCATGCCGCTGAAAATCCCCGAGGCGAAGAAGCCCAGCGGAAAGCCCAGCCACAGCATCACGCCATTGCTGACCGGCATCTGCGTGTAGAGCAGAACGATGGTGAACGAGCCGACCGCGAACAAAATGAAGTTCTTTTTCCGCCCCAGCAGGTCGGTCAGATACGCGCTGATCACATAGCCGACGTAGGAACCGACGATTACCATCGCCAGATAACCACCGGTGCCAAGCACGCTCAAACCGCGCTCGTTCTTGAGGAAAGTCGGCAGCCAGGAGGTGATCGCGTAGTAGCCGCCCAGCGCACCGGTGGTCAGCAAGGAAGCGCGAAACGTGGTGAAGAGCATTCCCGGTGCGAAGATCTCGTAAAACTTCGCCGGGTTTTCCGGAGTTTGCGCAGCTTTGGCTTCGCGATAAATCTCAGGATCCTTCACCAGGCGACGGACGAAAATCACGAATATCGCCGGCACGATGCCGAGGATGAACAGCGCGCGCCAGGCATCTTCCGCTGGCAACACCGAAAACAGGAGCGCGTACAGAATCGCCGTCAGGCCCCAGCCCAACGCCCAACCGGATTGCACCATGCCCACCGCTTTGCCGCGATCCTTGGCGCGGATCACTTCACCGATCAACACCGCGCCGGCGGTCCATTCACCGCCGAAACCGAAGCCCATCAAGGTGCGGGCGATCAGCAATTGTTCGTAGTTTTGCGCGAAGCCGCAGAGGAAGGTGAAGAAGGCGAACCACAGCACCGTCAGTTGCAGGGTGCGCACGCGGCCGATGCGGTCGGAGAGGATCCCGGCGACCCAACCGCCGATCGCCGAAGCGATCAGGGTACTGGTGTGAATCAGCCCCGCTTCGCCCGTGGTGATGCCCCACATCGCGATCAGCGTCGGCACGACGAAGCTGAGCATCTGCGTGTCCATGCCGTCCAGACCGTAGCCGATCTTGCAGCTCCAGAACGTGCGGCGCTCCTGCTGGTTGATGTTGCGATACCAGTCGAACGGCCCGGGGCGCGTTACAGGTTTGGATAACGGGAGGGTGTCGGGAGCACTCATGGCAAATCTCCGCAGGGCTTTTATTGGTCTTGTTCGAAGCTCCGACGACGCCTATCGTGGGAACCGGATGCGCCGATTTTTCGTCGCCCTGCCCTGCGCCGTCCAACGAATAAAAACCCGCCTTAGGCATAAGAAAAATTTGTCAGCCGAGCCTTGTCCATGAATCTGAAGTTTCTCGAGACCTTTGTCTGGGTCGCGCGCCTGAAGAGTTTTCGCCTGACCGCTGACAAGCTGTTCACCACCCAGGCGTCGATTTCCAGCCGCATTGCTGTGCTCGAAGGCGAGCTGGGCGTGAAGCTGTTTCTGCGCGATTCACGCGGCGTCAGCCTGACCCCGGAAGGCCTGAAAGTGCTCGACTATGCCGAGCAGATGCTCGACACCATGGCAGCGCTGAAACAATCGATCGAGACCCGTTCGAGCAAGGTCGGGCGGGTGCGTATCGGCGTGATGGACACAGTGATCCATACCTGGCTGAGCCCGCTGGTGGCGCAGATGACCGATCTGTATCCACGGGTGGAGATCGAGTTGGTCGCCGATACCGCGCTGAACCTTTGCGATCAGCTGCAAAAGGGCTTTCTCGATCTGGTGTTGCAAACCGATCTGATCCGCCACGAAAGCGTGCGCAGCCTGGAGTTGGCCAGCCATCCGCTGGGCTGGATTGTCGCCAGCAATTCGATCTACAACCGCGACTACGCCGACCTCGCCGAACTGGCGCAGGAGCGGATCATCACCTACTCGAAAAACTCACGGCCGCATCAGGATATCGTCGCCCTGATGCAGGCCAACGGCGTCATGGCGCCCCGCTTGAATTGTGTAAATTCGGTGTCGGCGATCACCCGGTTATTGCGTGACGGCTTTGGTGTCGGCGCCCTGCCGCCGGTGCTGGTGGCCGAAGAGCTGGCGCGCGGCGAATTGATCTTGCTCGACATCGAGCAGCGGCCGGCGAATCTGCCGGTGGTGGTGTCGTGGCGGGTCGGGGTTGAGTGGGTCGAGGAGATTGTGACGTTGTGTCAGCAGGTGCTTGCAGAGTACGCGCAGAAAGTCGGCAAAAATTACATTTCCCTTACGTCATGATCGTTCCCACGCTCTGCGTGGGAATGCCTCAACGGACGCTCTGCGTTCGCCTTTGGGGACGCAGAGCGTCCCGGGCTGCATTCCCACGCAGAGCGTGGGAACGATCATCAGAGGCCGCGGACGTCGCGATCTTCGATCGGTCGGCTCTGGCGCAGGCGGCGGCCGCCGAGAACGACCCAGTCGATCAGGCGGAACAGGCATTCGATGCCGAACGACAGCAGCAATGCGCCGCTCATGCCCCAGATCATCGCCTCGGGCGTCAGCAGGATCTGGTAGCTGTAGCCGTTCCAGGTTTCCTTGCGAATGTCCGGATCAGCAGCCAGCACCACTTGCAGGAAGCGCACGTACCACGGGCCTTGCATCGCCTGGAATTGCTTGTCCAGCGCGACCTGGCGGGTGAGCAAGGTGTTCAGGCTGTCGGCATCGCTGCGGAAAATCGGGTCTTCGCTGGCCCGGTAATGCGCGACCAGCGCCTGCATGTCGCCTTTGAAAAACTGATCCGCCGTGCCCTGGAAACCCCGCAGGCCGGTCTGCGCTTCGATCAGGTGCGCTTCGACACGCTGGGCATAATCGTTGATGAATCCCGGCACCTGGACACCGATCAACAGGCCCGCCGCAAACAACACCAGCCGTAGATAACTGAGCAACATGGGTGCAAATCCTTATTCGGTCTTGCCCTGGCTGACGCATTCGCCGCGTCGCCACAGGCTCCATTGGCCCGGTTCGTAGCGGGTCCAGGTTTCGTTTTCGGTCAGAGGCTCGGTGGCAATTACCGTGACCACGTCGTTGGGCGTGGTTTCGGCCTGGAAATCGACAATCACATCGACATCCTTGAGCCGCGCCGGGCCAAATGGTGCGCGGCGGGTGATCTGAGCGAGTTTGGTCGAGCAGTAACAGAACAGCCAGTCACCGTCGCTGAGCAGGCAATTGAACACGCCTTTGCTGCGATATTCGGCGCACGCCGCGACCAGATCCGGCAGCAGCACTTCGATATCGACCGGCTCGGGGAAGGCTGCGCGTACCCGGTTGAGCAAATCGCAGAAGGCCGCTTCGCTGTCGGTATCGCCGACCGGGCGGTAGAAACTCTTGATCGGAGTGAAGTCGGCGAGCTGGCCGTTGTGCGCGAAACACCAGTTGCGCCCCCACAGTTCGCGGACGAACGGGTGGGTGTTGGACAGGCAGACCTTGCCGACGTTGGCCTGGCGGATGTGGCCGATGACCACTTCGCTCTTGATCGGATAACGCTGCACCAGATTGGCCACTTCCGACTCGCTGCTCGCTGCCGGATCCTGAAACAGACGCAAGCCGCGCCCCTCGTAGAAGGCAATGCCCCAGCCGTCGCGGTGCGGGCCGGTGCGGCCGCCGCGCTGCATCAGGCCGGTGAAGCTGAACACGATGTCAGTCGGCACGTTGGCACTCATGCCCAGTAATTCACACATGTGCGGACTCTCGGGTTACAGACGCGGCTCGACCCGCATGCGCTGCGGATTGTTCGGCACTGGCGGGCGACCGTAGCGGTCATCACCGGCGCCGCCGAACGGTTGATCATCGTCGCGCTCTTCGGCACGGGCCGCAGCCTTGGCGGCCTCGGCGCGTTCACGCCGGGCTGTAGAGGCACGCTCGATCGGCAGGCGGATCAAGACGAAAACCAGATACACCCCGAAGGCGATCATGCCGTACATGAACAGATCGGAAACCGCGCGCCAGGCGTTGTTGCCGACCTTGAACAGCATGTCCAGGGCGGTGATGGCGATGGCCGGTGCAACTTTGGCTTTCACCGGATCGACGATGGTCGGGCTGAACAGCAACACCGCCATCAGCACACGCAGCGGCTCGCGCAGCCAGCGCCACATCCAGGTGGTCAGGCGCATCCATACCAGCAGGCAGCCCACGGCGGCAAAGGCGTAAAGGCCCCAGGCGATCAGATAGTCGTTCTCGGTCATGGTGTCCATGGCAAGGCAGGCAAATTGGCGCTTATAGTAACGACTTTTCGCCCATGCGGCTTGTCCCAATACCAGACGGCCAGCAGCCGCCCCTGTGGGAGCGAGCCTGCTCGCGAATACGGACTGTCAGTTGCAACAGCGTTGCCTGACACACCGCTTTCGCGAGCAGGCTCGCTCCCACAAGGGCTGCGGCGCTTTCAAGACCTGCGAACAACCCAATTCCGAATATTGTCCGAGAGCCTTCCATGCCCCAATCCGCCAATGTCATGACTGCCCCGATTGCCCAGCGGGCGCCCGGCGCCGACCCGTATGCCTGGCTGCAGGAGCGCGACACCGACGCGGTGCTCGACTACCTCAAGGCTGAAAACGCTTATCAGGAAGCGCAAACCGCCGATCAGGCCGAGCTGCGTGAAAGCCTGTTCAATGAGATCAAGGGACGGATTCTCGAGACTGATCTGTCCCTGCCCTCGCCTTGGGGCCCGTATCTGTATTACACGCGCACCACCGCCGGTGACGAATACGCCCGGCACTACCGCTGCCCGCGTCCTGCCGACGACAGCCTGACCCTCGATGAAAGCCGCGAACAATTGCTGCTCGACCCGAATGCGCTGGCCAATGGCGGCTTCTTCTCGCTCGGTGCTTTCAGCATCAGCCCCGATCACCAGCGCCTGGCCTACAGCGTCGATGCTTCGGGCGACGAGATCTACACGCTGTTCGTCAAAGAGCTGTCCAACGACAGGGTCAGCGAACTGGAATTCGAGGACTGCGACGGCAGCATGACCTGGGCCAACGACAGCCTGACCCTGTTTTTCGGCGTGCTCGACGACACCCATCGCCCGCATAAACTGTTCCGCTATCGCCTCGATGGCACTGCCGCTGAAGAGGTTTTTCACGAGCCGGATGGGCGGTTCTTCCTGCATTGCTACCGCGCCAGCTCCGAACAGCAATTGCTGCTGTCGCTGGGCAGCAAGACCACCAGTGAAGTCTGGGCGCTGGAAGCCAATCAGCCGCATCTGCCGTTCAGCTGCCTGGCGCCACGGGTCGAAGATCACGAATACGACGTCGACCACGGCCTGCTCGATGGCGTCTGGACCTGGTTTATCCGCACCAACCGCGACGGCATCAACTTCGCTCTGTATCAGGCCCCGGACACTGGCGTGCCGCCAAGCGAGGCCGAGTGGCAGAACCTTATCCCGCACAACGAAGAAGTGATGCTCGACGGCGTCAGCCTCAACGCAGAGGCTATGACCTTGAGCCTGCGCGAAGGTGGTCTGCCGATCATCGAGGTTCACCCGCAGGGCCAGGCGTCGTATCGCGTGCAGTTGCCCGATGCGGCCTACAGTCTGCATGTGCAAAACAGCCTGGAATTCGAGAGCGATCGCATTCGCTTGCGCTACGAAGCGTTGAATCGCCCGGCTCAGGTGCGCCAGTTGATCCTCGCCAGCGGCGAGCAAACGGTGCTCAAGGAAACTCCGGTACTCGGCCAATTTGATGCCGACGCCTATGTCAGCCAACGTCTATGGGCCACCGCCCCGGACGGCACGCAGGTGCCGATCAGTCTGGTGATGAAGCGCGAGATGGTCGGTAAACCGGTGCCGCTGTATCTGTATGGTTACGGCGCTTACGGTTCCAGCCTCGATCCGTGGTTTTCCCATGCACGCCTGAGCCTGCTCGATCGCGGCATGGCCTTCGCCATCGCTCACGTACGTGGTGGTGGTGAATTGGGCGAAGCCTGGTATCGCGCCGGCAAGCAGGAACACAAACACAACACCTTCAGCGACTTCATCGCTTGCGCCGAATTCCTGATTCTCAACGGCATCACCACGGCGGAGAAACTGGCGATCAGCGGCGGCAGCGCCGGTGGCCTGCTGATCGGCGCGGTGCTCAACCAGCGCCCGGACCTGTTCGGCGTGGCGATTGCCGAAGTGCCGTTCGTCGACGTACTCAACACCATGCTCGACCCCGAGCTGCCCCTGACCGTTACCGAATACGACGAATGGGGCAACCCGGAAGAACCGGACGTCTATGATCGGATCAAGGCTTACGCGCCGTACGAAAACGTCACCGCGCAGGCTTATCCGCCACTGCTGGTGATCGCCGGTTACAACGACAGCCGTGTGCAGTATTGGGAGGCGGCCAAGTGGGTGGCGAAATTGCGCGCGACCAAGACCGACGACAATGTGCTGCTGCTCAAGACCGAACTGGGTGCCGGGCATGGCGGCATGAGCGGGCGCTATCAGGGATTACGTGACGTAGCGCTCGAATATGCATTTGTGTTCAAGGTTTTGCAGATTGCCTGAGGAACTCTTTGGGTGGCTTGGGTCTTAACTGCAAACCCTTGTGGCGAGGGGATTTATCCCCGTTGGGCTGCGAAGCGGCCCCAAAACCTGCAAACTCAGTATTCCAGAAGCACCGAGTTGGCAGGATTTGCGACTGCTGCGCAGCCGAGCGGGGATAAATCCCCTCGCCACAAGAGCCCGTTCCTACGGGATCCGTGTATAGCCTTGAAATGTGATAACAAAAAGACCGCATCGACATGTCTGAACCGACCTTTCTGAACAACGAAATCCGCGACTGGCTGATGGACTGTGGCCTGTTCGATCAATTGCAACTGGCCGACTTTGCGGCCGCTTCCGGCTATTTCAGTATCAGCACCGTGGCTGAGGGCGAGGCGATTTTTCGCGAGGGTGATGCCGGCAGTTTCATGTGCATCATCCACACCGGCCAGGTCGCCGTGCAGAAAACCGGCGCCGACGGCCAGGTGATCACCATGGCCACCCTGCGCAGCGGTCGCGCCTTCGGTGAAATGGCCGTGCTCGATGGCGAGCGCCGCTCGGCTACCTGCATCGCGGCGAGCAACTGTCAGTTGCTCAATCTGGGCAAGGATTCGCTGGAAAAAATGCTCAACGACGCACCGAAAATCGCCGCAAAGATCATCCGCGCCCTCGCCGTCTCGCTGTCCAAACGCCTGCGCATGGCCGACGGCCAACTCGCCGCACAACAGGTTTAACCGCCGGGGGACTTGACCTTGTTGCCGTTCGGCTCGATGCCCGGCACCGGTTGATCCTTGCTCGGCGGGCTGGGCATTTCGATCGGTACCAGCGGCGGGCTGCCGCTGCCGGCGCCCGACTTGGGCAGGGTGATCGGGGTGATCTGCGGATACGGCGTCGGCGTCGCAGTGCCGGGCGAACCGGGTTGCGGCGTCGGGCTGACTGGAACGCTCTGCTGGGCCTGCACTGCAGTAATCGCGAGCGCGGCCAGGGTAATGACCGTTAGAATGGTGCGCTTCATCAAGGGCTCCGTTTGGCCTTTAGTCTGTGCTCAGGCTACTCCCAACGCGCCTGCTTGCCTTCCCCCTTGTAGAGATTTCCATGAAACGTTTCGTTCTGCTCGACACCACCCCGATCCCTGAAAACGGCGGTGCCCTGTGCCTGTTCGAGTATGGCGAGGATTTCGTCATCAAGATCCAGGGCGGCGACGGCGGACAGTTGATGAACACGCGCATGCACGGTTCTGAAGATGCGCTGGCCGAGATTCCCTGCCGCAAGGTCGCCGGCCGGCCGAATTCGCGGGTGTTGATCGGCGGCCTGGGCATGGGTTTCACCCTCGCCTCGGCACTCAAGCACCTGGGCAAGTCCGCCGAAGTGGTGGTCGCTGAGCTGGTGCCCGGCGTAGTCGAGTGGAATCGCGGCCCGCTCGGGGAGAAGTCCGGTCGGCCATTGCTCGACCCGCGCACGGTGATCCGCATGGAAGATGTGGCCAACGTGCTGCAAAGCGAGCCGAACGGTTTCGACGCGATCATGCTCGACGTCGACAACGGCCCTGAAGGTCTGACCCAGAAGGCCAACAGTTGGCTGTACTCCGCCGCTGGTCTGAATGCCTGCGCCAAGGCCCTGCGCCCCAAAGGCGTGCTCGCGGTGTGGTCGGCCAGCGCTGACCGACAGTTTTCCGACAAATTGAAGAAGGCCGGCTTCAAGGCCGAAGAAGTCCAGGTCTTCGCCCACGGCAACAAGGGCACCCGCCACACGATCTGGATTGCCGAGAAGCTCAAGGGCTGAGCTAAACTCTGCGCATAACCGTCATCAGTCTTTCTGCAAAGGTGAACCCATGAGTTCGTCCACCCCCACCAACACGTCGAAGCTGGACCGCATCCTCGCCGACAACCAGCGCGACAAGGAAATGGGCTACCGCGACAAGGCCCTGAAAATGTACCCGCACGTCTGCGGCCGCTGCGCCCGTGAGTTTTCCGGCAAGCGCCTGAGCGAACTGACCGTGCACCACCGCGACCACAACCACGACAACAACCCGCAGGACGGCTCGAACTGGGAGCTGTTGTGCCTGTATTGCCACGACAACGAGCACTCGCGTTACACCGATCAGCAGTATTTCGGCGACGGCTCGCTGAGCACACCAAAAATCGCCAAGGCCACGCATAATCCGTTTGCGGCCCTCGCTGGCTTGATGAAAAAAGAAGACTGAAGATCTTCATCGCCTGAGCTGGCCCTTTCGCGAGCAGGCTCGCTCCCACAGGGGATGTGGGAGCGAGCCTGCTCGCGAAAGCGGCCTGCCAGACACCACAAGTCTCGAATCTGCCCGCCCTCCCCCAATCCCCGTATAATCGCGCTCTTTTTCTCGAAGGCACCCCGCTCGTGGCAGACAAACGGTACAGCTGCATTGGTTTGTATAACCCAAAATCACCGGAGAACGTCGGTTCGGTGATGCGCGCCGCAGGCTGTTACGGCGTGGCGTCGGTGTTCTACACCGGCAAGCGTTATGAACGCGCCGCCGACTTCGTCACCGACACCAAACGCGTGCACTACGACATCCCGCTGATCGGCATCGACGACCTGAAAAAAATCCTTCCGCTCAACTGCGTGCCCGTTGCGGTAGAGCTGGTCGAAGGCGCACGGCCGCTGCCGGAATATACCCACCCCGACCGCGCCCTGTACATCTTCGGGCCGGAAGACGGCTCGCTGGATAAAGAGATTCGCGACTGGTGCGAAGACGTCGTGTACATCCCGACCACCGGCTGCATGAACCTCGCCGCCACGGTCAACGTCGTGCTCTACGACCGCATGGCCAAAGGCCTGAACACCCGCTCCGGGCCGAAATTCCGCTGAAGCGTCGCACATTCGATGGAACAAGCTGACCGCCCTGGCAGTCAGCTTATCTATCAATCGCACCCTGCCTGGAGATAGACCATGAGCGAGCTCAAACGCGTAGAACGCATCGAATCCACCCCGTTCCAGTCGCCTTCGCACAAGAACGTGCATGGCTGGGAGCGCGTCGGCTCGTTGACCGGCGGCGTGCTGATGGTCGGCAAGGGCCTGCGCCGTGGCGGCGTGTTCGGCCTGATTCAAGTGGCGCTCGGCGGCATGGCCGTGGCCCGTGGCATTACCGGGCACTGCTCGGCGAAAAGCCTGCTGGAAAAAGGCCGTCAGGACATGAGCAACGTGCGGGCGAAGATCGAACGCGCCGGGGAAGAGCTGAGCAAGCTGAAGACCAATGCCGAAGTGGCCACCGAAACGGCAACCGTTACCGGCAATGATTCGCTGACCTCGCCGAAAGCCGGCGTCTGAGGCTTTAAAGCAAAAGATCGCAGCCTCCGGCAGCTCCTACACGGAATCACGTTTTCCATTGTAGGAGCTGCCGAAGGCTGCGATCTTTTGATCTTTACGGGTTCAACAACCCACCACCTCATCAGCCCGCGCGAAAAATCAGATGATCTTCCCAGTCATCCTCCGGCACGCTGCCTTCGGCGAGCATGCGCCCGGACTGGGAAATCCGCTCATGGTGCACCGCATCGCGGTCGCCACACACCAGGTGATGCCATAACGGCAGATCCTTGCCCTCGCTGACCAGACGATAACCGCAGGTCGGCGGCAGCCATTTGAATTCTTCCGCCTGACCCGGCGTGAGCTGGATGCAGTCCGGGACAAACTTGATCCGGTTCGGATAATCGCTGCACTGACAGGTTTTCAGATCCAGCAGTTTGCAGGCGATGCGCGTGTAATAGACGCTGTTGTCTTCTTCATCCTCGAGCTTTTGCAGGCAGCACAGACCGCAGCCGTCGCACAGCGATTCCCATTCCTCGTGATCGAGTTGATCGAGGGTTTTGCGTTTCCAGAACGGTTCGACTATGGCGGCCATGGCTCAAGCATCAACATCAAGGTGGTGAAAAGGCCGCCAGTCTAGTGCCAGCGGACGCAAGGGCCAAGCGCTGGCGACTGTCGGTAAATCCGCTTGTCAGCGCCAGCGCCGCCCGCTGAGCAAACTGGTGGCTGCACTTTGAAACCAATGTGGGAGCGAGCCTGCTCGCGAAAGCGCTGTGTCAGACACGCTGTTGTCGACTGACACGCCCTCTTCGCGAGCAGGCTCGCTCCCACAGCGAAATCGGGTGAGTCAGTAACCGCGGGTGAAATCCACCTCGCCGCGCAACGCTTCACCCGCCTCATACGCTTTCAGATTCTGCACAAACAAATCCACCATCAGCGCCGGCGAGGTCGGTGCCGAGCTGTGCCCGGTCAGGAGCAAGCCCCACGCGGTCCAGAACGGATGGCGTTGCGGCAATGGTTCCTGACGGCAGACGTCGATCACCGCGCCGGCCAGGTGCCCTTCTTTCAAAGCTTCAACCAGATCGGCATCGACCACTGCCACACCGCGTCCAGCGTTGATGAACAGTCCGGTCGGTTTGAATTGCTTGAACAGCGCCGCGTCGTAGATATCGTGGGTGTGTTCGGTGTTCGGCAGCAGATTGACCACGTAGTCCACCTCGCCCACCAGACGCGGCAGATCCGCCAGCGCGCCGACTTCGACAAACGGCGCCTGTTCGCGGGCGCTGCTGGCGATGCCATAAAGCTCGACGCCGAACGGCAGTAGAAACTGCGCAACGCTCTGGCCGATGTCACCGGTGCCGACGATCAGCACCTTGCGCCCGACCAGACTCTGGCCGCTGCGGTTGTCCCACTTGCGCTCGACCTGACTGACCAGCCGCGCCAGCACTTCGCGTTCGTGGCCGAGGATGTAGGTCAGCACGTATTCGGCCATGACCTGACCGAAAATCCCCACGGCGCGGGTCAGGCGATAATCGCGGCGCAGGCCGTCGGCGAGCAGCGGCGTGATGCCGGCCCAGGTCGATTGCAGCCATTGCGGTTGATGGCCCTGGCGCAGCAGGGTCGCGAGCAGATCCGGCTGGCCCAGCCACACCGGGCAATCGGCGGCCTGCCGCGCCAGTTCGGCGGAGTCGCCGCTGGTCAGGACTTCAAGCTCGGGCAGTGCCTGACGCAGCAGGCGGGCGTATATCGCGTGGTCGTGTTCAGCAATCAGAACGCGCATCTTCAAACCTTTCGCAAACCGTGCAGACAGCCGCCGGGTTTGGGCCGGCCATCGCGGTAAAAACAGTTCCAGGGTTAACCGAGGCCCAGGACAGGGCCTCGCGGGTCAGACCGGGTCGTTGCGTCGCAGCAACTCTTCGGGCAAGTGCTCGATGTACTCGTCCTCGGCCGGTGGCATCTGCAGGTGATAGCCCTGCTTGTCGAGGTTTTCCAGAACCACGGTGATGTCTTCGCTGGCCAGCTTGCGCTCGGGCGACAGCACCAGATCGAAGGAATGCTTCGCTTTGCCGAAAGCCGTCATCAGCGCATCCGGCACGCGCTCGAGCGCATCGCTCTTGAGCACGTAGAGATACATGCCGCTGCGCTTGGAGCTTTGGTAGATGGAGCAAATACGTTTCAAGGCTGTTCTCCGGCGGTGGCCAGGCTGTCGAGCAGCTTCTGGCCGAGCAATTCGCGGCGCCAGCCACGCAGCGAATCGGGCAATTGGTAAGGCCCCTCGGGGAAGCCGCTTTTGACCAGCGCTTCGAGGGTTTTCTTGCGCAGCATCAGTTCCGGGGCAATACCCAGGCGTTCGGCCTCGGCCTGACCCAGCGCGCGCAGTTGTTTGATCAACGCAGCGGCTTCGATCGGCAACGGCTCGGGCACTGCCGGCGGCCATTGATCCGGCCCCACACTGCCAGAGCGCTTGATCAGATCAAGCAGAAACTGACCGTCCTGACGTACGGTACGCGGGTGCATGTCTTCGATCTTGCCCAGCGCCGCGAGGTTATCCGGCTGCGTGCGGGCCAGGGGCCACAGCGAGTGTTCCCGGACGATGCGGTTGCGCGGCAGGTCGCGGGCGCGGGCTTCTTTTTCGCGCCAGGCGCACAGCTCACGCAGCACGGCCAGTTGCGCACGGGACAGCTTCCACGCCAGTTTCGCCTCGCGATAGACCTCGTACGGATCGGTCTCGCGGCGCAGGTTGGCAACCAGTTCGGCGCCATCCTCCAGCACCCAGGCGAACTTGTCGGCGGACAGCTTGGGCCGCAACTCGACGAACACCTCAGCCAGATGCACGGCGTCTTCGGCGGCATAGCTGATCTGGGTATCGGACAGCGGGCGCTGCAACCAGTCGGAGCGGGTTTCGCCCTTGGGCAGGTCGATGCCGAGCACTTCCTGCACCAGACGCGAATAGCCCATCGAGAAGCCGAGGTTCAGGTAAGCGGCGGCCAGTTGCGTGTCGAACAACGGCGCCGGCAGGCTGCCGGTCAGGCGCAACAGCACTTCGAGGTCTTCGCTGCAGGCGTGCAGGACTTTCAGCACCGCCGGGTTCTCCAGCAACGCGGCCAGCGGTTGCCAGGCGTTGATGGTAAGCGGGTCGATCAGGTAGGCGCGTTTGCCGTCGCCGATCTGCAACAGGCCGGCAATCGGGTAGAAGGTGTCGACCCGCATGAATTCGGTGTCGAGGGCAACGAACGGCAGCTGCTGCCACTCGGCGCAAAACTGCGCGAGGCTTTCGTTGTCGCGAATCCAGTGAATATCGATAGCCACACGGCTCTCCCTTGAAGAATGGCGCGCAGTATATATCGCCACCGACGATTTACGCGCCTTTGAAGGGCAAGAGCTGTAAGGAAATGTCTTGCCTGTCAGCAAGAATAGTCTGACAGCAGAAACAGAAAGGCCCGTCGCATTGGTGCGACGGGCAGGGAACGCTTCACTGCTTGGCCAACACGCCGTCGATCACTGCGCCGCGACAACCGGCGAACATGTCCAGCGCCGGCTGATAGACGCTGCTGCGCACTTCCAGCAGGCCGAGCATCGAGTGGAACAGATTGTCCTGGCTCAGCGGTTTGTCACGGCTCAGTTGCAGGCAATGGGTGTCGACCGAGTAGGCCTTCTGATAGCTGTCGGAGAACCACGCCAGCATCGCTACATGCTTCTGTTGCTCGGGCGCCAGCATATAAGGCGTGCCGTGCAGAAACAGGTTGTATTCGCCCAGCGATTCGCCGTGGTCCGACAGATAGAGCATGGCGGTGTCGACTTTGTCCTGATTGCTGCGCAGCACATCGATCAGGCTCGCCAGCACATGGTCGGTGTAGACCAAGGTGTTGTCGTAACCGTTGACGATACTTTCGCGACTGCAATTGTTCAGCGCGTTACTTTCACAGACCGGAGTGAAGTGTTCGTACTCCTTGGGATAACGCTTGAAGTAATCGGGGCCGTGACTGCCCATCTGATGCAGCACCAGCACGGTGTCCTTGTCCAGATGTTCGATAAAACTTTGCAGCCCTTGCAGGAGGATTTCATCGCGACATTCGCTGTTGGCGCACAACGCCGGGTCTTGCAACTTGCTGACATCCTGCACCGTGACACGGTCGCAAGTGCCTTTGCAGCCGGACTGATTATCGCGCCAGATCACATTGATGCCGGCACGCTTGAGTACGTCGAGCAAGCCCTCTTCATTCCTGGCCTTGCTGGCGTTGTAATCCTTGCGGCCCATATTGGAGAACATGCACGGTACCGAGACTGCGGTTTCCGTGCCGCAGGAATGCACGTCAGTGAAAGCGATCAGCCCCGCTTCCTTGTCCAGTTGCGGCGTGGTGTCTCGGTCGTAACCGAGAATGCCGAAGTTCTGCGCCCGCGCACTCTCCCCCACCACCAGCACCGTGAGGGATTTGCGTGGCTGTAGCTGCAAGTCGGGATTGCGCTGGGCATCTTCGCCGATCTTGATGAACGGCTGCTGCGCCGAGACCACTTGCTCTTGCAGATAACCAATGGATGCGCCGATGTAATTGCTCGGCACCAGCATCAGGCGAATTTCGTGGTGATTGCGAAACAGCGACGACAAGCCTTGATAGTTGGCCAATGCGACAACACCGATCACCGCTGCCGAGGCAACACTGACAATAACTTTGCTGAACAACTCGCGATGCCAGCGCCGATAACTGACCGGAACTTTCCACAACAACAAACACGGCAGGACACCCAGCAAGAGAATATAAGCAAACAACTTCAATGAGAGCAGATCACGCACTTCCGTGACGTTGGTCTCGGCAAAGTTGCGCAACATGCCGGCATCGATCATCACGCCATATTGGCTCATGAAATAAGCCACGCCGGCGCTGACTAAAAACAACAGGGTCAATAGTGGTTTAAGCAGTGGCCGGAAAGCGAATAATGTCAGGACTATGTTGAACGCGGCAAAGATCATCACGCCAAACGCAACGCGCATGGCGATGCCCTTGCCATCGGCGGCGGTGATCTCGAACAGATGTTGCCAAAGCACCAGATTGAAACCGAGCAACAAAAAGGCGCTGGCAAACAACGTCACCCATTCCGGGTGCACGGCTTTTAACTTCAACATATGAGTGACTGTTCCTGAAAGAAGAGCCTCGTCGATTGTGAAAATTTCATTCACCGAGGCATGCCAAACTTTAGGCGGCAGCGAATCAATTTTTCGTGAAAAAGATGCTAATGATTAGTTGCCTCGGAGTACGAACGTGAAGGTTTGCGAGTATTTGAGAATGGTTCAGGTTTTATTCAGTTTCAGGCACTTCGCAATGTCCTGTGGGAGCGAGCCTGCTCGCGAAAGCGCAGTGTCAGCAAATGAATGTCTGTCTGGAGGAACGCATTCGCGAGCAGGCTCGCTCCCACATCGGGACAGGGGTGTTATCGAGTTTTTAGGTCTGGCCCGCGACTTTCTGATTTGCCGACGTCGGCGACGCCAAGCCTAATCATCAGCCTCCGCACTCAAAGGCCCGCCGATGAATCACACCCGCCCCGCCGCTTGGCTGATGCTCGCGATCATCCTTGTCGCACTTAATCTGCGCCCCTCAATGGCAGCCATCGGGCCGCTGCTGTCGGCGATCCGTGGCGATATACCGTTGAGCTTCACGCTTGCCTCTCTGCTGACGATGCTGCCGGTGATGGCCATGGGACTGGCGATGTTTTTCGGCCTGAGCATCAGCCAGCGCCTGGGCGACCGACGCACGGTGCTGCTGTCGCTGTTGATCATCGGGCTGGCGAGCGTGTCACGGCTGTTTATCGATTCGGCGATCGAGCTGATCGTCAGCGCGATGCTGGCCGGCATTGGCATAGCCCTGATTCAGGCATTGATGCCGGCGCTGATCAAATCGCGCTTTGCTGACAACGTGGCGTTATGCATGGGCGTCTACGTCACGTCAATCATGGGCGGCGCGGCGATTGCCGCCTCGTTCGCGCCACTGGTGATGGTGCAGGCCGGCAGCTGGCGCGTGGGGCTGGCCATCTGGGCGGCGTTGGCATTGGTCGCGTTGCTGGTCTGGTGCTTGCAGCCCGCGCAAGCCATATCAACGGTGACCCGGCGGGAGTCTTTCATCACCCGCCCTCGCGCCTGGTTGCTGGCGATTTTCTTTGGCCTCGGTACGGCGTCCTACACCTGTGTCCTCGCCTGGCTCGCCCCGTATTACGTGGAAAAAGGCTGGAGTGAACAGAACGCTGGGCTGCTGTTGGGTTTTCTTACAGCGATGGAGGTCATTTCCGGCCTGGCAGTGCCTGCGATCGCCAATCGCAGCCGTGATCGGCGTGGGATAGTGGCGGTTCTGCTGTTGCTGATCATCGGCGGTTTCTGCGGGCTGATACTCGTCCCGCAATATTTGGCCCTGCTGTGGCCTTGTCTGTTGGGCCTGGGGATTGGCGGTCTGTTTCCGATGAGCCTGATCGTCGCGCTGGATCATTGCGACGAGCCGCAGCGTGCCGGTGGCCTGACCGCGTTTGTACAGGGGATCGGTTATCTGATCGCCAGCCTCTCGCCGCTGTTGGCAGGGATGATTCGCGATCGGCTGGGCAATTTCGAAGGCGCGTGGTGGGCGTTGACGGCGGTGATGGTGATCATGCTGCTGATGGTGATGCGCTTCGACCCTCGCCACTACGCGCGCCACTTGCCTCGCCCGGGCTAGAGGCCTCTGGCCATCTTTTGCGCACGAGATTGGCAACGTCGTGTTGCTAAAAGTTTCTGTCCCACATGTGTCCGTGAAATGTCCTACAAGGGTTTCTCCTGGCACCATCGTTCCGTTAGGATCGTACGCACACGTTTGCGCGAATTCTGCGCAAGGGGGCACAGCGAGACGGAACTCATGCTGAACAGTAATTTGCTTCGCAAGCTCGACATGCAGGACTTGATGGTATTCGTCGCCGTGTACGAGCAGAGCAGTGTCACCGATGTCTCGGAAACCCTGTTCGTCAGCCAGTCCACCGTCAGTTATTGCCTGAAGAAACTGCGCACCAGTTTCGAAGACGAACTGTTCATCAACACCCGCACCGGCATGCGCCCGACCTACAAGGCCTGCAGCATGTACGGCCATGTGCAGAAGATCATCGAAAGCATCAACCTCTGCCACGCCGGTGCCCCGGCCTTCGACCCGAGCCGGCAGGCGGTGACTTTCAACATTTGCGCCCCGGAATACTTCGAGCAGTTGATCCTGCCGCGCCTGTTGAAGCGCTTCGACTTTGACGACTTGCCGGTGATGGTCAACATGCACAAGTTTGAAACCGATGTGCCGGCCGAAGAGCTGCGCGACGGCAGCCTCGATCTGGTGATCAGTTTCGGCCCGCACTTTCACCGCCAGCATGCAGATCTGAAATCACGGATGCTGCTGGAAGATGACCTGGTCTGCGTCTTCGACAAACGCGCCACGCCACTGGAGCCGCGCCTGAGCCTGCAAGCATTTACCGAGCGTCGGCATGTGTTCCCGACGCCGTGGACATCAAGCACCAACATGGTCGACGGCTGGCTGGCGCGGCAAGCGCAAAAGCGCCAGATAGTGGCCCGATCGAACAGCTACAGCGCCGCATTGAAGATGATCACCGGCACCGACTTCATCCTCACCCTGCCCCGACGTATCCAGCGTTTGCTGACCAACGACGCGGTGTTCAACCACTGCGAGGCGCCCAATGGCTTGCCGGGTTTCACCCTCGACATGCAGTGGAGCCAGAACGCCGATCAGGACAGCGCCAACGTCTGGCTGCGCGAGCAGGTGATTCAGGTGTGCAGCGAGCTGGAAAACGCCTGAGCGTCAGACGCCGATCGCGGCTTTGCTGTAGGACTCGCGATCGATGTCGAGCAGTTCGACACACAGTTGCACTTCGAGCCCAGCCGGCCATTCGCAGAGTTCCTGCAACACCGCCAGCAGGCTTTGCGAGAGCTGCTTCTTGATCTCCGCCGAGCGCCCGCTGAGCAAGGCCAGTTTCACATGGACGAAGGCGCGCTCGCCCTGCGCCGTGCCGACCTTGAAGTTGTCGATCTTGATCGCGCGGCTCTTGATATCGAACTCCGCGCCGAACTGACCGGAACCGACCAGCGTGTTGTTGAGCCGAATCAGGGCGATGTCAGCGTTCAACTGCGTCAGGTTGGCGGTGTATTCCATGTGCAGGTGTGGCATTGCGGATCTCCAGTCGGCGGATGCGGGGGCGTACATATACCACAATCACACAGCGTCATTTGTGGGAGCGAGCCTGCTCGCGAAAGCGTCCTTTCAGTTCGCACATCCGCGCCTGCCGAACGGCTTCGCGAGCAGGCTCGCTCCCACAGGGTTGTGTGGTGCTTGTCAGGACGGAATCAGCGCCCGTTCACTCATGAACGCTTCGAGCCGCGAGCGCAGCCAGCGTTCGGCAGGGTCGCTGTCGACGTGGCTGAGCCAGACCATCGACAGGTCCAGTGTCGGCGTCTTGAACGGAAACGGTTCCTGGAACAGCGCCCCGGACGCCGCCATCGCCGCTGCGGTGTAATCCGGCAGGCTGGCGATCAGGTCGGTGCCGGCCAGCAACGCCGGCAGTGCGCTGTATTGCGGCACCGACAACACCACCTGCCGCGTGCGGCCCAGCTCCGCCAGCCACTCATCGGCGTAGCCACTGACATTGGCCGTGTGCGACACCAGCACATGCGGGCGAGCGCAATATTCGTCGAGGGTCAGCGGCGTATCAGAGGCATCGGCACGCAGGATGCTCGGCTGGATGTGCCGCAGCAGTTTGCGTTTGGCGTTGGCCGGCAGGCCGCGGGTCTGGCTGATGCCGACGGTGATATCACCGGCGGCCAACAGGTCGGGAATGCGCCAGTAATCGACATGCTGCACCACGAACACCACGCTCGGTGCTTCCTGGCGCAGCGCGCGCAACAGCGGCGGCAGCAGGCCGAATTCGACGTCGTCGGACAGGCCGATGCGAAAGGTCATGGTGCTGGTGGCGGGATCGAAATCGCGGGTCAGGCTCAGCGCCGCCGACAGTGAATCCAGTGCCGGTTTGAGATGGCGGTAAATGTCTTCGGCGCGGGCCGTCGGTTCCATGCGATGGCCGACGCGGATGAACAGCGGATCATTGAGCATCGTGCGCAAACGGTTGAGTGCCGAACTGATGGTCGGCTGGCCGAGGAACAGCTTCTCCGCCGCGCGGGTCACGTTGCGTTCGAGCATCAGGGTCTCGAACACCACCATCAGGTTGATGTCGGCCTTGCGTAGTTCATTGCGGTTCATCCATTGCCCCTGCTCCCGGAATAGCGGCAGTGTAGAAAGGCGTTGGGGATGCCGTCCATAAACGTTTATGCAGCGGCTTTTGCAGAAACATTCGCGAACGATTGGAAACAAATCCCCGATAGCCAAAAAAACCCGCTGCGCTAGGCTTGCGTCGATGCGCCACACAGGTTGGCGCGCACATCCATCGCAGGGAGCGAACCCCATGTATTTCGAAATCTACCGACAAACCCGAGGCACCCCGAGCACTGGCAAAGGCCAATGGCGCTGGCGGCTGCGTGCGCGTAACCACGAGACCGTGGCCAGTGGCGAATCGTATGTGAACAAGGCTGATTGCCTGCATGTGATCAATCTGATCAAAGCCGTACAGGGCGAGACGCCGATCAAGGAAATTTGAGCGACGTCCCGTTCATCTGCAAAGCGGCACCGTCTGTCGCCCTTCAAAGGGTTTATTTGAATGCTTGTCAGCGGTGTTCATCAAAGGTGCATGTACTGCAATTTTTGCTGCCATGCACCCAAGGATTTCAGCCATGTCCCATGAGCACCGCTACCTCGTCAGTTTCATCGTCGACAACCAGCCGCAAAGCCGCACGCTGATCCACGATGGCGACACCCTTGATCCGGGTCTCGCTGAAACCCTGGTCAAGACCGCTTTCGCCGAATTGAAGACCGCTTCACTGAGCGACGTCCAGGTGCAGAAACGCACCAGGCCCGACGAAGGCGACAACGTCCCCGGCCACTATCAGCAGCCATGAGCCGATCCCGGGCCGCCACCATCCATCGATGCTGCGGAGGTTACGCGCCATGAAATCACTCGCCGCGATCTGCCTTGCGGTCTTGGCTATGAGCGTCCAGCCAGGCCATGCAGACACTATCGACGCCTTCATCGAAGAGGCGGCACAGCAAAGCCTGTTCCAGCACAACAGTTCGCGCATCGCCTTGGAAAAGGCAACCTTGCCCGAAGTCAAAGCGTTCGCCAGACAAATGATCTCCGACCATGAGCGTTTCGATAAACAAATCAGGCAGCTGGGGCAAAGCCAGCATATGGTGGTTCCCGCCGAACCCTCGGTGGCATCCAAAGCCAAGCAGCTACGCCTTGAATCAAGGGATGACTCGTTCGACCGCATTTACATCGACAGCCAGGCCGAAACCCTTGAGCAAAAGCTGATGCTGTTCAAGAAAGAAGCGATGTCATCACAAAATCCGCAGCTCAAGGCTTTCGCCCAATCCGCATTGCCGGACATCGAGAAACAGGCAAAAACTGCCCGCGACCTGCAGGAAAAACTCAAGCCCTCCGCTGGCGCACTGAAATCCGTCAACCCCTGACTAACGGGGAACAATCAAAGCTGTAATAGAACCACGGCCACCAGTACGGCAATTACTGCCGATACCGCCAGCACTTGAGTCGAAGTCAAGGCCAGCGCCGCGTCCTTTGAGCGGCCGATAAAGCGGCCACGGGTCTGATGCCGATCCGGCTGCGCTTCGAACAGGTTGTCCGGGTGCTCGTTGTCTTCAGGCTCATTGGTCTGCTGACCGGACCATGCACTTCGCGCCATCAAACGGTCGAGCAGACCGGGAATGACCGACTGGCCGACAATCGCTTTGATCGTCGACCACCCCAGCCACAACTCTCGCGGCGGACGCTTTACCACACTGAAAATTGCCCGTGCTGCCACATCGGGGTCGTGAATCGGTGGCACCGGTTGGGGACGCTTGGGCAATTTGTTGCGTGCCCAATCGAACTGCGGGGTATTGATCGCCGGCAATTGCACCATGCACACGCGAATATGGCTGCGCTCATGCAGCAACTCACAGCGCAATGAATCAGTAAAACCGCGCACAGCGAACTTCGCCCCGCAATAGGCGGCCTGCAACGGAATCGCGCGATAGGCCAGTGCCGAGCCGACCTGGATGATCAGGCCCTTGTTGCGCGCACGCATCAACGACAGCGCCACCAAGGTGCCATGAACCGTACCGAGATAGGTCACCTGAGTGACGCGCTCGATCTCGGCGGCGGACAATTGTTCTATCGGCGAGAGCACCGTGACCATCGCCGCGTTGACCCACACCGCCAGCGGCCCAAGCGTGGCTTCCAGTTGCTGCGCGGCCTCTTGCACGGCGAGCGCATCGGCGACATCGACGCTAACCGTTTCAACCTGAACGCCATACGCTTGCAGCTCTGCTTGCGTGGCGGCCAGCCCCGCCGGATCACGCGCCAACAGGCCGATGCGGTAGCCCCCAGCGGCAAATCGATGAGCCACCGCGCGCCCCACGCCAGCACTGGCGCCGCTTATCACCACCAAAGGTTGCTCCTGCATGAACCGTTCTCCCTGATGCTCAGTCGATCGGCCCGATATTGATCATCAGGTCATCGCCCAGCCCTTGCACCTTGGCCAGTACGTCCACCGGCGTCTCGCTGGAAAAATGCACGACGTAGCCCATGCCGCTGCCGTCCTCTTCGATTGCACTGACCCACGACTCCACCTCGTCAGCATCCAGCCCCAGCGCCTGACCGAACTGGCGGTTGCGGTGATCGGAATCGGTTTCGTCCATCGGATAATCACTCATAGCAAACATCTCCTCGGGGATCGTCCCCTCACTGGTTGCTCAATGTGGTCTTAAGGATGGACGCCGAACGTTCACTGACAGTTCGTTTTTTCAGCCGAGCATCGAGCGCAGCTTGCGCAGCAGATCCACCGGCGCGTAGGGCTTGGCGATCAATTCGAACTCATTGTCAGCCAGCTCATTGGGCGCCGACTCGTCCGCGCAGTAGCCGGTCGTCAGCAGGATCTTCATGGCCGGATAGCGCTGGCTGATTTCCCGCGCCAGTGCCAGCCCGTTCATCTCACCGGGCATGACCAGATCGGTGAAGACCAGCTCAAATTCGCTACTCTGCAACATCGCCAGCGCCTCGCTCGCGTCTGCAGCAATGGCTGTGCGGTAACCGTGTTCGGACAGGACCAGACGCGCCAGTTCAGCGACTTCCGGACGGTCCTCGACGATCAGAATGCGCTCCGTGCCCTTGAGATTTTCTGCGGTTTCAGCGGAGCCAGGTGCCGATAGCTGACTGTCATCCGCCGGGAAGAACAGGCGCACCGTGGTGCCGAGCCCCGGTGTCGATTCGATTTTGACCACACCGCCGGATTGCTTGACGAAGCCGTAGACCATCGATAGCCCGAGGCCAGCGCCGCTACCTTCCTCTTTCGTGGTGTAGAACGGTTCCATGACCTTGTCGAGATCGTCAGCGGCAATGCCCACGCCGTTATCGGCGATCGCGATGCAGACGTAACGCCCCGCCGCCAGTCCGCCCTGGTGCGGATCGGTCGCGTCCGGGACAACGACGTTGCGGGTCTGCACGGTGATCACCGGCTGTTGCTGCTGCCCCAACGCATCGCGGGCATTGGACAGCAGATGATTCAGTGCCATCTCGGCCTGCGCCGGGTCGAGCCGGCAGTTCCACAAATCCTCGGCCAGTTCGAATCGCGGTTCCAGATCGGCGGATTCATGCGTCGGCAACGGAGAGCGCTCAAGCAAGGCATTAAGATTGATCACCCGCCCCTCAAGCCGTTGTCGGCGGGAGAATGCCAGCAGATGCTGGGTCAGCAAACGTGCTTTTTCCGCCGCCGCGCGAGCGTGGCCGGCGCCGACTACGATGCGTTGCGGATCAATGCTCGGCCGCTTGGCGGTGTGTTGGATCAGCTCGATGTAGCCGATCATCACTTGCAACAGATTGTTGAAATCGTGGGCGATGCCACCGGTCAACTGGCCCAGCGCTTCCATGTTCTCGCTGTAGCGCAGGCCGTCCTCGGCGTCGCGTCGGCGGCTGACGTCCATTTGCGAGGCGAAGAAATACACCAGTTGCCCGCGCTCGTTGAATAGTGGCGCGATAAACAGCTCGTTCCAGAACGACGAGCCATCCTTGCGATAGTTGAGTACCTCCACGCAGGTTTCGTGTTGATGTTTGAGCGCTTGCTTGACCTGCTGCAAGACGGAACGATCAGTCTGCTCGCCTTGCAGAAACCTGCAGTTGCGCCCGAGCACTTCTTCCAGCTCGTAGCCGCTGAGTTCAAGAAACGCATTGTTGGCAAAAATGATGGGATCGTCGGGCTGCGCTGGATCGGTGACAATCATGGCCATACGGCTGACCTGCACCGCCGCGAAAAACACATCTTTGCGTTCTTGCGAAAGGGTCGCCGCATCGGCGCGGTCGACGATCGGCCTGGATTTTCTGGGCAAGTTGACCTCCGCTAAGTGACTCCGTTTCGCTGTGACCATCATCAGCGAGCGAAGTGCCAAGGCCGGACACCGCAACGGCGGGTGTCCGATGAATCGCCCCGGTACTTCGATGGATCCGAATCGCCTCGCTGATTGTCGAAAGCTCACCGAGAACTGCACGCAAGATCTGAAATCCGATCCGCCAGGGAGAACCACCGTGGATTTGTTGTTTCTGGGCACGTCTGCCGGCGTGCCGACCCGCCAGCGCAACGTCAGCGCAACAGCATTGATCGCCTCTGCCGGCAAGGGCTGGTACCTGATCGATTGCGGTGAAGGCACCCAGCACCAAGTGCTGCACACGCCGCTGTCACTGAGTGAATTGCGGGCGATTTTCATCACTCATGTGCACGCCGATCACTGCCTGGGCTTGCCGGGTCTGCTGGCGAGCACCGGCATGTCCGGACGCACGCGGCCGCTGGACATTATTCTGCCGGCGGCGCTGCAGCCATGGCTGAGAATGAGCCTTGAGGTGACGCAATCGCATCTGCCCTTCGAGATCAACCTGCACGCTGTGGAAACGCTTACCGAATGGCGCAACCTCAACGTCCAGGTGCAGACCGTCGAGTTGTCGCATCGTGTGCCGTGTCACGGTTATGTATTTACCGAGTCCGATCCGGAACCGCGTCTCGACGTGCAGCGACTCGACGCTGAAGGCATCGAACGCGGCCCGCTCTGGGGTCAGTTGGCCCATGGGCAGGACGTGGAGGTTGGCGGGCGGATGCTGCACGCTCGCGACTATATGCTGAGCGCGCGACCTGATCGGCGCATCATCGTCTGCGGCGACAACGATCGGCCGGCACTGCTGGCAGAAGTGGCGCAATCGGCGGATGTGCTGGTGCATGAAGCGACATTCGTGCAGGCAGCAATCGACCGTGCTCGTGCCAGTTACGGCCACAGTAGCGCCGCCGCTGTCGCCGGTTTCGCCGAATCCGCCGGGGTGCGCAATCTGGTGCTGACGCACTTCAGCGCACGCTATCAGGCCAACCCGGCGGTGAGTCCGTCGATCGAAGATGTGCGCAGTGAAGCGGCGGCGCTGTATGACGGCCAACTGATTCTGGCGCGGGATCTGCAGCGCTATCACTTGGACCGGCTAGGTCATTTGCAACCGGTGGAGATCGAGCGCAAGCCGCTGCAGGTCGCGCCGTAATTTGATAGCGCGTCCGCCCGTCTGGCAGGCGGACGCCGGTGGGCATGGTTACTTCTTGGCTTCTTTGTCCGGATCCGCCGAGCGTTCGAGAAACGCGTCGGTCAGTTGCGGCAAATGCTTGAGCAGCCATTCAGCCATGGCCACTTCCTGCGGCAGAATCTGTTCGCAGGCCTTCTGCGTCTGCGTGTCCCCCGCCGCTTTCGCCGCTGCGATCAGCACGGTATAGCTGGCGACCTCCATGTTCTCGAAAACGTAGCCGGCCATGGCGCCCTTGATCACTTCATCGCTCATCAAGGAGCCGCCGACAGCCTGACCGAACGCCATCAATTTGCCGCCCAGGTCTTTCATCGTCGAGGATTCACCGCCCAGACGTTGCAGGCATTCGTCGATGAGTTTCTGCTGGCCGAGGGTTTCTTCGATGTGCTGATCGATGCGCGCCTTGAGCTGCGGGTAATGTTCCAGACGCTTGGATTGTGCCTTGAGCATTTGCTCGGCCTGTTGCTCCATGGCATGGGCATCACGCAGCCAGTCGAGCAGGTTTTCCTGTGGAGTAGCCATTGTCGAGTCCTCTTCTTGATGATTTCACAGTGATCAACCGGGGCGCGCCGCTCGATGTCCGGCGCGCCCCACGTGCCTTACAAACCAGGCTTGGCCTGCGCGCCGGAGCCCAGATCCGCACCGGTGACCGGCTCGCTGTTGGGGTCGGACATGGTGCGCATCTTCATGTTTTCCAGCAGCGCTTCGTCGGCGCTGTCCAGTTGCACGGTGGCCAAGCCATCGCCGCCGTCGACCGCTGGCGTCGGGGTTTCGACGAACTCCCAATCGTCGCCCTGATTCCACGGGCCGCGCATGCTTTCGGTGCCTTGCGACATGTTGAAGTAGACGTTGGTGAACTCAGGCATGCCGGGCAGCTTGCCTTGCGGGAAGTTTGGCTGAATCGAATGCAGGGCTTTTTCGAACGACAACTGGTGGGCGATCTCACGGGTCATCAGAAAGCCCAGAGCCTCTTTCACGCCGGGGTCATCGGTCACGTTCATCAAGCGCTCATAGACGATCTTCGCCCGTGCTTCAGCAGCAATATTGGAGCGCATGTCGGCGGTCGGCTCACCGATGGTATCGACGTACGCCGCCGTCCAGGGCACACCGGCAGAGTTGGTCAGCGGCGAACCGGCACCGTAGAGGAGGCTGGTGATGTGCGAGTCATTGCCGTTGCCATTGAGCGAGCGATACAGCTCGCCCTCCTGCTCGACGCCTTCGGCCATCCGGCCTTTCGCGCCCTTGTTGAGCATGACGATGATCGAGCCAATGATTTCCAAATGGCTGAGTTCTTCAGTGGCAATATCCATCAGCAGGTCTTTGCGTCCCGGATCGTCCTCGGCCAGGGCTTGAGTGAAATAGCGCGAAGCCGCCGCCAGTTCACCTTGTGCGCCGCCAAACTGCTCGAGCAACAGATTGGCCAGCCCCGGATTGGGCTCGGCGACACGAACGGTGTATTGAAGTCGCTTGTTATGTAGAAACATGACAAATCTCCTCAGTCGGGTAAGCGTGGCAAGTTCTGGGTAAAAGTTTGCCTACCCTTTTGTGAAGCATTGTCGTTGCGGAAATTTCAAAAAATTTGCGGCGACAGGACAAATGGTTTGAACCGCGCGAACAAGCGAAACGGGGCTATACCGCTGGGGATATTCGCACTGGAATGACCGGAACTTATGGCCGGAATCGAGTCTCCAGCGCGCGATTCGATTTCCGGCGCCGCGATCACTAACGCAGCAAATGCACCACCAACCCAACCAACGCACAGCCCAGCAACACCTGAATCACTCCGCGCTTGAAGCGAAACAGCGCAATGGCCGCCGCAATGGCGATCAACGCCGAGGGCCAATCCAGGCTGCCGCTGAAGCCTTGCGGCCAGAGCACGTGGTAGCCGAAGAAACACGCCAGATTGAGAATCACCCCAACCACCGCAGCGGTGATCGCGGTCAGTGGGGCGGTGAATTTGAGTTCGTCGTGCGTCGACTCCACCAGCGGGCCGCCGGCGAGGATGAACAGGAAGGAAGGCAGAAAGGTGAACCACGTCACCAGTGCGGCAGCGACCGCTCCGGCGAGAAACACCTGATCGGCGCCAAACACCTGCGACACATAAGCCCCGATAAAACCGACAAACGCCACCACCATGATCAGCGGCCCCGGTGTGGTTTCGCCCAGCGCCAAGCCGTCGATCATCTGCGTCGGGGTCAGCCAGCCGTAGTGACCGACCGCACCTTGATAGACATAGGGCAGCACCGCATAAGCTCCACCGAAGGTGAGCAGCGCTGCTTTGGTGAAAAACCAGCTCATTTGCGTCAACGTGCCCTGCCAGCCGAATAGCGCGGTCAATACCCCCATCGGCAACGCCCAAAGCGCGGCGCCAATCACGGCGAGCGTGGCCAGTTTCGTCCAGCTGAAACGGGCATGGGCCGGGGTTGGCGTGTCGTCGTCGATCAACGCCGCGCCGAAAGACTTCTTCGCTGCGCTATGCCCGCCGGCCCTGAATTTCTCCGGCGCCAGTCGACCGCCGAAATAGCCAATCACCGCAGCACCCAGCACGATCAACGGGAACGGCACATTGAACGCAAAAATCGCCGTAAACGACGCCGCCGCGATCGCCCACAGCCAATTGTTCTTCAGCGCCCGCGAACCGATGCGATGCGCCGCTTGCACGACAATGGCCGTCACCGCAGGCTTGATCCCGTAAAACAGCCCCGCCACCACCGGCACTTCACCGAAGGCGATATAGAGCCACGACAGGAAAATCAGGATGAACAGCGACGGCAACACGAACAACGCCCCGGCCACAATCCCGCCCCAGCTCCGATGCATCAGCCAGCCAATGTAAGTCGCCAACTGCTGCGCCTCAGGCCCGGGCAGCAACATGCAATAGTTCAAGGCATGCAGAAAACGCCGCTCGGAAATCCAGCGCCGCCGCTCGACCAACTCCTGGTGCATTATCGAAATCTGCCCGGCCGGCCCGCCGAAACTGATAAAGCCCAGCTTCAACCAGAACCAGAACGCCTCGCGCAGACTCACGGCCTGCGGCCTAACGTCGTCATCACCCACCAACGGCTGAACTTCACTCATCGAGCTGTTCCTTTTATGCAGTCGGCAGGTTGTACCCGAAAAGCGCAACGAACAAAACGCCAGAAACGAAAAAGCCCCCGTAATCAGCAATGATTACGGGGGCTTCGTCTTGTTCAATAATGGCGGAGAGATAGGGACTCACCATACGTAGCCGCCAAGCCCAGCAGGTGCCGTATTTACTGGCTTTCCCGGCGATTTTACGTAGACTCTTTACGTAGAATCATCGGAGCTACTGACCATGCCCAAGGCCAACAATCTCGAACTTCAAGGCGGCACCTACCACGTCAGAATGGATATACCCAAGGACGTGCGAGAGGCTTTCGGCGGTCGTCGTATCCTGTCCCTGTCGCTGAAAACTGGCTCGCGAGAGGAGGCAATGTTCCGTCGTCTGCCCATCCTGCACGCTTGGAAGAGCCAGATAAAAGCCATACGTGAAGGCAAGCTACTGGGAGATGGCTGGCAAGAAGACATAGTGCAAACCCTTGAAGATTTGGATGCCATCACCCAAGGGCAGAAACGAGCGCTTGTCGGTGAGACCGCCCCACCACTGCCTGATGTTGATCCAGCCCTGAAAGCGAAGCTGATGAGCAGCCCTCGGTTCATGGAAGCAGTGCGCCTGCTCGTGGGCGACCACCTAAAGGATGGAATCGGCGGGCGAGTACAGATTCAGGACGAACTGAATCGAGGGCTCAAAGGCATGCTGCAAAAGCGTCTCGGCACTGATTACAAGCTCACCGCTCAGCAGCGCCAAGAACTGGAAACATTGGTGAAAGATCCGGCCAGCTACAAGGCTCGCTCGCCGATTACGAAGGCACGGTTAGCCTCATTCCGCACCTACAGGCTTGAGCACCATGTCGCCCTCAAGACGGTGAATCAGCAGGAGTCGAAGCTGTTGAATCTGTCGGAGCATCTGCAAACGACTGGCACCAAGCTCGACTTTGATTCGGTGAGTGCATGGCTACAGGGCATGAAACTCAGCTCGAAAACCAAGCAGCAATATCTGCTCGCTGGTAGCCAATTCTGGCGATGGGCAATGACGCATGAGCCACAGTGGCGACAGACCTTCAAAGGGCATGTGAACCCGTTCGATAAACACACGCTACCTACACTCAAAGGCAAGGCCAAGCTTGACGCGAAACGGAAGGCTTTCACCGTTGAGGAAGTCGGCACCCTGTATTCAGCAGCGAAGAAACAAGGTCTCGACACACTGGCAGACTTGATCCTACTGGGTGGGTATACCGGCGCTCGCATTGAGGAACTGTGCCAGCTCCGCAAGGAACATCTGATTACCGTGGACGGGGTGAGGATGTTCGATATCGTGGATTCGAAGACCGTTGCGGGGATTCGACAGGTGCCAGTGCATCCCAACCTAACGGCGCTGGTGGATCGACTCAGCGAATCATCTACGGATGGCTATCTGGTGCCCACCGGCAGCAATAACAAATACTCGATTCGGTCGGACGCATTGAGTAAGGCGTTTGGTAGGCTGAAAACCACCTTGGGCTTTGATCGTAACCGCGTGTTCCACAGCATAAGGGCGACGGTAATTACTCAACTGGTACGGGCGGACATACCTGACAGGTTGATCAAGGAGCTTGTAGGTCATGAAACCGGAACGGTGACGTTCGACGTATATTCGAATGGATCGTCACCGAAACAGAAGTTCGACGCCGTCGCTAAGCTGCCTGCCGTACCAATTGATCAAATGTTAGGCCCACTCAATCTGGCTACCAAAGCCCACTAACTATCTAAAAAAAGATATAAAATATCATAACGGCAACAGCACCTGATTGAATCCACTTAGATAAGCGTGACGAAACACATGATGAATTTGCCACCATTTGTACATTGCCACCCCAGTGCTGAGACTTCCAAATAAAAGCGGCCAGACATTATCAGTAAACCATGCCAGCCCCATTGCTCCTTTTAGAAAAGCGTAAACGATAGCAACCATGTACAAAATTCTGTTCGGAGTTACATCGTAGCTTCTTCCCCCCGAAGACTTTATATTCATACCGTCTTTGACAAATTCAGCACTAAGCCCGAATGTTATTTTTACTCGATTCGGGTATGAGTAATCCCAAGGGCCAGTTGGGCTAAATTCATCTCGCCCCCCTTCCCGCTCCAAATCATCTCTGTATGTAAGATATCCATACATCTTCAGCCCGACAAGTTTTCCGTCCTCATCTTCCTCTGCAAGCGAAGCCGCATACTTGAAAGCACTACCTTTGTATGCAAACCTGCAAACATTAATTAACACCCTATCCAAAGTATTATGCATATGCTTATCAAAACGCAGCGCCCCTGCTGGAAGCCTCTGGTAAAACCGGAAAAACAGATAAACATTAATTAACGCAATAACGAACCACGCGTGACGGATATTCTCCTTGAGATAGATCTCATTACCCATTAATTTAAACTGACTTAGATCTGCACCAAAGAACCACAACAGCAGAACTACCAATGAATACCCGATCAAAAATCCTCGTGCTTTATTGAAATCTGGCGAATCCGTGTCACCCATCGTGCCCCCTTCGAAACGATAACTACTATCAAGAAAAAATTTGCATTCCCAGCAAAAAAATGCTCGGGCAGTCTCTCAGACTTAAGTATAACCAGAACGTGGTGGCACTATGCCAAAATAAAGGATAATGTCGCAATCCCCACTGACATGGAAGGCATCATGAAATCAAGAAACCTATACACAATCCACGACCTGATAGTCAGAGACTATACGATCACGGAACAACCAAGCGGTAAATTTCTTCATCAGTTCAAACCCTCTACTACTGAGACGCTGTACCAATTCGAGACAAATAGCAGTGCTATCGAATTAGTAAATGGTGAGCGTTATAATATCGGATACATGGAGGACGCGGCTGGCAGAAGAGTTATAGACCCATCATGCTTGGGCAAAGCAGATACCGTAAACAAATACCTTAGCTACTCAGCGGCCAAGCAATTTTCTTTAGACAAACTCGCCGAGAACAAGGGCAAAAATGATGATCGAGTGAGACACAAGGCCAAAGATGGATACTACTGGGGACGCAAATACGCGTGGCGCCGATTTGGCCTAGTGATTGCTAAGGATGCCTTCTACCAATATTTAGAAGAAATTAAACACCCATCCGTGCCATGCAAAACCATTAGCGGCGACGTCGGAATTCACTCAAATCAAGAATCGATTGCTTATAAAGAGGAGGGTCTCGAAGAGGCGATGGATGAACTCATAGAAACAGCAGTCAGAAAAGGTCGCCTTTTCAAATCCCCCAAATACACAAAGCAATTCCAGATTCGGCCTATCAATGCCATAACCGACAAAAAGTAGGTTGAACATCCCCCGCCGTTTTCAGACTTTGCAAAGGGCGGGGGGCGTCTCTGTGCAGGGGTGGAAAAATAAGCTGTAGCCCTGAGTTCTCTCAGAAGTGTTGAGCAGACCACGTCTGAGCGAGGGGTATAGCGTGATGAATTCAAAATAAAGACAGTCGCCCTGTAGCGCTCTCAGACGCTGTCAGAGGCGTGCAACCTCAGCGAAGATGGATGCACTACAAAGACAACAAAGCCCGCTCAAGGCGGGCTGATGTGGGTGTACAGGGTCTAATTCAAACCTTGTTCCAATGTCTCTTGATGGTGGGCAAGCTCACCTTGAGTTCGGCTGCTGCCTGAGCCTGTGTCATGCCTTTAGCCTTGAGCTTCTGCACTGCTTCCGTGGTGTCGGTAGCCACTGGACGACCACCCTTCTTGCTCGACCTTGCGAGGCCCTCTTTGGTGCGCTCCTTGATTCGATCACGCTCAAAGGCTGCAACTGCTGCGAGAACTGTTAGCTGTAGCTTCCCGGCTGCACTGGTGAGGTCTACACCATCGAGGTCAAGACTACGGACATGGATACCATCCTTTGCCAGTTTCTCTACTGTGGCGAGAACGTCTTGCACGTCACGGCCTAGGCGATCCAGTTTCAGCACCACCAACGTGTCCCCCGTTTCCATGCGTTCGGCCATCTTGCTGAACTGTGGACGTTGGAGGGCTGGTACGCCGCCACTGATTTGTTCAGAGAACCAGCGGGTGGGCTTGATATCGAAACCCTTGGAGGTGAGCGCCACCAGTTGGTTGTCGGTGTTCTGCTCTGTTGTACTGACACGACCGTATCCGAATAGACGACTCATTTACTCACCTCCTAGGTATTCCCCCACGCCGTTCGTGGGGTATCAACAATGGAGGGATCATCATGCAATGGTATCAACAATCTGTAAACCCGTATTTGATGATACCGGGATAGCTATCGGATAGACGGTATCGCTTAACGGTCGTTTGTTGACACCAACATCTCCGGTGTCAGGTTCAACGCCGCGTAGCACGCAGGAAGCAACATCGCGTTGGAGTAGGTGCGCTGACCTCTTATGTCATTTGGTTCACCAGTCGCCCAGCCATTAGCGATGAAACGCTCGAAAAGCGGCACGTCATCGCTTCGAATATCAGGAAGCCCACGGTGTAGGCGTAAGGCCAGCGCTATGTATTCATCACCACTAAATACGTCCATATCCACACCCCTGCTCTCATGACTGGAGGATCTAGTGAAGGCATCAGCTCAGCGCCTGTCAATGTTGCCGATTTGCACTAATCGGTGATTCCGGCTCAAAACTACCGTTTTGGCGTAGAAACCTCGGATTGAAGCGTTCTCACCGGATCGAGCTTGACCCACTTTCACCAGACCCCGCGTAAATACTGCCTCATAGCTTTGCTCTATCAATGCAATATTCCTGACAGACACAACTGCACACAGGGTTTTAGTGGGGATTCGCCCCGGTTGTTTTGAGATATGGCCGAGGTTTCAGACTCGGCCAATGGAAGCACTGAGTCAGGCGGCATTTACAGCCGGGTCGAACTCATTAACCTTGTAAATTCCTCGAACCTTCTCAACCACTATACGAGTTGGAGGTGTATTTCCCATTTGAAGTACGTATGAAATCCTCTGGATGTCTAGCTTCTCTACTGTACTTCTTAGTATTTCGTGAATGGAGCCAGCTAACTCATCAATTCTCTGCTGAGTGTTGCTCACATTCATCGGAAGAACCCAAACCGTATCGACGCCATCCACCTTTATGAAATTTACCGCCCTCAACTTCTTGTACAAATCGTCGCGCTGTTCATCAGCGTTTTTCAAGTCCAGCGACAGCATTATGTGAATCATTCCGTGCTTCCTTTCAGGGGGGATGGGATACCCAGACAACCTACCCCGGATAGACGCTAGGAAGCAATGCCAATGAGCCACTATCAAAGTGGTATGGTATCTCTTACCGGAGAGCGCGTGTAAGCCATGGGCGTGAGATGGCATCGACGCCAGTAACTGATCACAGACTATTTTAGGAGTAGAGAGGATGCATGCAGAAGGATGGCGACGGCTCTGGGAGCTGTTGAAGTGGACGGCAGCCATTGCCACCGGGCTGTTTGTATCCTTCAAGCTGATTCAAACATCGCCGCATGTACCAGAGGCAGGAAATAATCAGCTGGGTATTGGTATCTTCCTTGGCGGTGTGCTTGCGGGATTAGCTATATACGGAATATTGCATGCATTTGAGTGGGTGTATCGAGGGTTCCGCCCCTTACTCGTCAGTCCCACGGGAGAGGCTCAACCTGATTCGCAAGCGGAGCGATCTGATACAGCTCTGACACCGGCAGAAGCATTGGAACATCATCCTGCCCTTCCCCATCCAGACAGTCAGCGAATGAACGAGCGTCAGCAGCGACGCTGACAGGGCTGTGCACCTTTGCCCCAACCTTAGCCGGGCGCTGAGCTTTGAACACGATTGGCTGGTATGTGGGGATACGCTCTATAGCTCCGCTGTGGCGCTCCGCGAACACTTCGAGCACTGGGCGAATGGCATCTACGTCTTTCCCGTGCAACACATCGAACAGAGCCTGTAGCTCGGGTGGTGACATGAAGTCGGCTGGCACCCACCCCACCAGCTCATCGATTGAACGAGAGCAAATGACATCGGCTGACCAGCTACTAAAGAAGTGCCCTGCTGCTACATGGATCACCTTCACCACTTGGGCCAGCTCAGGGCGGTGCTGGGCATGGCGCTCAAGCTCGCGATACAACACTTCAAACTGTGTGTAGGCACGTGTGGTGAATTTGAAATTACATCCTTCCTTGCCCTCGATACCGGCCTTAAGGGCTGTCAGGGCCTTTGTTGTCATTGTGTCGAGGCTTGTTAACCATGTGTGGTGTTGGGTGTTACTCGGGTCAAGGTGGGCACGGAGCCAGGTCAACACTGTGACGCGCTTGGATGGCTGCATACCCGCAAGCTTCGACGCTTGGGCAACTACGTTAGGGCCAACAAACTTGATGATGCGTTGCACAATCGCCTTCTGTGTTTCCCCACGCTCAACGGTGTGACGCGGGTTGAGCTTGTTGCGATCAATGCTCACGCCGTGGCCGAAGTGACGGGTGCCGTGACATCTGTTCATGTCCTTGGGTGCCACTGTCAGGTTTCGTGGATGGTAGAGACCGACTGTGTTTTCACCCTGTGACGGAGCAATGTGTGACAGCTCGAAATCCTTGGCTTCGCCGAATCGGTTTGCACGTAGCTTGAAAGCGTACAGACGGTAAAGCTCAGCGAGGGATTCAGCATCAAGGCCGGTGAAGACCTCCAGCGTTCCGGCACGTTGAGCTTCAAAGGCCAGAGTCTGGAAGAAGGCACTGTCTCTGGCTTTCTCAGCGTATCTGACGCGCTTCTTGGCTGTGGCGGCGTTTTGTTTGCACTGACGTGTGCAGTAGATGGCTTTGATACTGGTTGTGCGGAACTGCTTAGCGCAGTGTTTACAACGTGGACGGCGCTCGGCCTTATTAGTCTTGTTCGATGTGTCTTGTTGCATGTAGTGCTCCGTCATGGTCAGCAGGGTGTGTTGGTTTTGGATTGATTAGGGTGAATTCATGTCTGCAACGTCCGCTGCAAAAGACTTGAACCTTTGAATTAGAAAACTGGGTTTGGCAGTGCCTACAGATGAAAGTCTTCATGCTGTGAATACCTCGTATGGGATTGCCGGGTTTCCGTCTGGATGTGTGACGATCCAGCGGAGCTGACCAAATGGATTGATGATCTGTTTGATTACAAATTTCTTACGTGTTGTTCCGATCAGGGTCATGGCAGCGGTTAACGCCGCCCCTGATGATTTGAATTCGAATGGCAATGCCATACAGTTGTCTCCTGTGAAATGGGATAGAAATGTGTGCTCACGCACACGGTGGTGTGACAGGAAAAAGGGTTACAGCCCTTGAATTACTTGACCTGTAGCGATGTACCGAGGAATCACTCAGATACATAGGAGGGTGTTACTTCTTTTCTGGAACTGGTAGGCGGTGATCACTCAGAATATTGAGCTGTGCGAGTTCCTCAGTCGCACCTGCCAGCAGTGAAGACCAAAGCGTATCCAGCACGGCCGGTAGCTGATGCACTACAGCCTCACCGTAAGTCTCGGCGACATAAAGGCCGCAAGCGGCCCTATAGTCTGATTGGTTGACGATCTCATAATATTTCATTGCTTATGCCCCTTGGGAAGTTGAGAAAGCTTCAAGTCGATCCGCTTATCAATCCATGTATGAAGGCTTTCACGCTCTTGCGAGCGTTCCAGCTGAAGTTGGTTATATCGCAAACGTAGTGCCTCATCGGTGTAAGCGTTGGCGTTACGCTCTGCCATTTGGGCATACTGCAACGCCATATCGCTGTTGTGATTGAATAGCCAGAGCGTTAGGCCCGTCGCTATAACGATCTGAACTAAGAAGCCTAGCGCTATAGCAAGGATGATTCCTTTCATCACTCAACCTCGGTCTGTGAAGCTCGGGCCGTTCTCAGCGCCTTATTGAATTCATCATGGAAGGTCTCAGCCGAAAGCTGTCTCATTTCGGCAGCATCCATACCACGAGCATCCACATTTACAGAGACGTTAACCTCTGTATGACTTTGGTCGATATTGCTTTCAGCGGGTTTGACGATTCGCCCATTATTTGGATCATCTGCCGACATCCAGTCACTTGGCAACGCCGTTTGCTTGCGTTGTTGTTGCGCTGCTTCCATCACGTCCTGAGCAGTAACAGGTTGATAACGAAACTGACGAAGTTTTCCGTCTGCAAGATTCTCTGGATCTTTGCCAAGATCTGGAGAGCCAATTCGGAATACATCGAAACTTTCGCGTTGAACTGGGTTGATATGTCCACCCGCCCAACGTTCTCTATGCTCATTGGCTTTAGCTTGATCATCTTCAATGGTTGTTCCAGTGAGAAGACGACGCAGACCATTCAATAGTCCGGGCTGAGCACGCTCTTCCAAGTCTCCTTGGGCATTTAGAGGTGCTGGCTTCAATCTCGGGCCAAGCGCTGCACCTACTGAGCCGGGAGTCGGATTTGCATCTTTCGACATAGCAGTGGTTGCAACAGTGCCATCTGAATCGCGGCCAATCATCCAGCGGATTATGCTTGTGTTTGCACGCATCAAACCTGCTTCGAAATCCATTAACGATTGCTTCAACGGAGCGAGTGCAGTGACAAGCTCACCCTCGGCGGCGATACGATCACTGATGGATTTCACCAGCAAAGGCGAAGCGTTGATTTCCTGTTGCTGCAAATACTTGGCATTGTCCAGACGGGTTTGCTGAGCGTCGATACTCACCATCTGGCGAGCAAGCGTTTCTTGTTGCTGTGATACGAAACGAGCGAAGCCAGCTTCGAAATCCGCCGAGGTGACACCACCCTTTGGAATCGACTTCATGAACGCACCGTCAAGGTTGTCGCCCTTGTACCCGGTACGCTGACCCCAAGCCTCTGTGATAGCCAATCGAATCAAGGGCGCCGATTCTGTGAAGGTTTTTACGTCCTCTGTATCCGCTTTGCCCAAGCTCCGCACCTGCTGCAACTGAATCACGGCGCGATCCTGCTGAGCCTTAGTCATCCCAGCCGCCCGGAACGCCGCAAGCTGCGTTTCATACGTGGCAAGACTCTTTGACATTGCAATGCCTTTGGCCTGCTGACTGAGCATGAACACACGGAAATCGGCGGCTGTCTGGGCGTTGTTGGTCATGCCGTATTTCTCGGTCATTTCGGCGAAAGCCTTTTCAGCTCGTTCCGCATTGGCTGGGTTTTTACCTCCCACCTGAGCGAAGATATTCTGATAGGTTTGGCTCTCGCTTGCGTCGGCTTGACGCTTGTCCAGTCGTGCAGAGAGGGCACCCAGCGCAGCCACTACAGCGGCAACGCCACCTGCAACACCACCAAGGGCAATACCTGCACCAAAGCCTGTAAAGGGCTTAGGCTCAGCCTGCTTAGCAGCCCACGCTGCCTGTCTTGTTTGCGCCCATTGGAAGCGCTCGGCTTTCTGGGCGTGGCTCACATCGAGACGCTGAGCGCGAAGCTTTGCAGCCTCTTGTGACGCAGCGAATTTCTCTGCTGCCCTATGGCCTCGAATTCTCGCCTGCTGCAATGCAAACTCGGCTCTCTGGGTGGCCGTCATTGCTTGGAATTGCTTCTGTTGCAAGATGGCGGTCTTCTGTTGCTGCTGACCCAAGAGCGCTTCCCAGCGAGCTTGACGGGCCTTGTGCTGCTCAACGGATTGAGCCTGCTTAAGAGCTGCACCTGACACCTTCAAGCGCTCCCCTTCGGCCTTGGCTGATTTGGCATCTAGAACGGCCTGAGCGATCTTGTCGCGTAGGGCCTGGGACTGGATCGCAGCCCCTTCTTTCTGACGAAGGTTGATGAGTTTCTGCCCTGCCAGCTCAGCGGTGAACGTGGCGCGGCGTGTACGCTGCACAGCGTTTTCAAGCTTCAACTCTCTGTCGAGGTTGGCTCTTACAGTCTTGGCTAGTTTTTCCTGAGCGGCGCTATCAACCTTGATGCCCATCTTGGTGCCAAGCTTCTTGCTCAGTACATCTGCCTCACGAGACAGAGCCATCATCTTCTGGCGTGCTTGGGATAGGCCACGCTCGAATCTCTGGAGGCCGGAGACATCCACTTGAAACTGGAGAAGGCCAACGAGCTTGGCAATGATCTCGGTGTTCATCGGCTGCTCCCCCTTCCGTGGTATCCATGAATTGGGTGAAACAGTAGCGCGACATCCCGTTCGAATTCCGAGTGTCGATGTCCGTAATGCTCAATGTGAAATGCAACTTCGCGATGCTCAAGATAGGACTCAAATGCTTTCAAGACAGAGCGAGTTCCGCTAATTGCGTAGAAGAGCGCCCCACTTTCGTGGCGAGTCCACTTGTAAACAACTTTGACCGGGTGGCCGTGCCAACGATTAGCGTAGTCGGCAAACTGTGACATGAAATCTCGTGTAGAGATTGCTGCGGCAGGGTGTACTGTGAAGATTGCGTGATACTGGTGGGAGGCTTTATTCAGCCTTGTAGCGGTGTTACTTGTTTGATCCATTAGTTTCCTCAGGGTATTCGATAAACACCCAGCTTCCGGCTGGGATGCCTTCATAGGTGCAAGGTAGTTGGTAGCTGTTACTCATCTGTTCGGGATGTAGGCTGTTAAACTCAGCGCAAGCCTTGGTGATATCAGCGTCGTCATACTGGGTTGAATCCATCAAAACAGCAATCACACCAGTACGACCACTTGCAGACTTATATACGACCTCCTGAGAGCTTACAGGAGACACCTTATTGGCTTGCTTATGTGTATGTAGCGACTCAACATTAGAAGCGCTTACAGGAGCTTGTAGGGCCTTGTTAGTTGGATCATATTTCTCAAGCAAGATTCGGGTAGTTGCATCAATTGTCATGCTGCACTTCCATCGGCGTTCAATTTGCCGGATTCAATGAGTTGATCTCGGAGCTTTGCACGGGAAGCGGCGAGTTCATCACGAACTTCTTGTTCACGGTTCAAGCGTTGTTGTTGTTCGGCCTGTAGGCGGTCACGCTCATCTTTGGCAAGTGACAACGCCACTTGACGATCAATTTCAGCATTCAACGCTGCTTCAAGTTCGGCCTCATATTGAGCCTTAACCTGCTGACGAATCTTCACACAATCACTTTCCTGCTGGGCATCAGGCTTCATCAGGTAAATGGTGACGAATGAACCCAGCGGACTATCAAATAGTGTTGCTGTTGGGAGAGCCGACATCTCTTCAAGCGGCGTGTAACCAGCAGAAAGCATTTGATGGTAGTAATCGAGAGACTGTCGCAATGTTAGATTGCTCGGTGAAGATTCGATGATAGCCCCGACGATACCCTCATATGGCTTCTCGATTCGTGACTTATAGAACGCAATTTCATTTTCGCAGCGTGATCGGTACTCCGTTTCGGAAAATACAAATTGCATTGGTGTTTGTGTCGCCATTGGTGTTACCTCTTGGGTTTGAGATTGTTGTTTTGTGTTTTGCTTCTCTTGGCGATGAAACTGCATCCGGCATTTACCGGAACAGAACTTCGCATGGGGTGCTTGGGGCCTTACAGGAAACTTGGTACTGCACACAGCACAAGGCTGATAGGTGACTCTTGATGCCATAGTGGCTCCTTGAACTTAGTTTTTTGGTTTTAGGTTGTGACGCAGATAACGAGGCACGAAAAAATGGCCAGAATTTTTAGGCTCTGGCCACAAATGCAACACCATTCAATATTAGTGCCTATGCCGGGATCACGGCTGCTGCTGTAGGCGGCAACACGACAGATTCACAAGGTCTGTCTATGCGGAGAACTCCCAAGTTTAGGAGCGAGCAAGTTCACCGGCAGTTTGGTTTGAAATTAGTTGTCCATGCCGTCGAGTAGCTGACCGTAGGACTGACGGTGCGGCGAGTGACCTAAACCCACCTTACAGAGTTTCGACCAAGCCGGCCCTGTCAGCGGCTGAGGTGGGTGCAATGAACCCATGGTCTACATCCGCACCGCTCGACAAGTTCATGCTTGGATCGGTGTGGGTGATTCGGAAATGACGAAACCGAACTCAGCTCGGCGCTGGCCCGGTATATGTTCTGGAATTCTGGTTGAAACTGGAGGGTGGCGGAGTGATGAAGCCCGGACAGACGTTTGAGCTTCTACCCTACACTATTGTCGCACGGAACATTTAAAAAGTCAAGCAATTTCTGTGCCAGCTAATGAAATATCTACAACCGACTGTGTGGCTTCCTGCCGCGTTTCTGTACCTGTATGTGCTAAGTATACACCCAAAAGGCGTTTTTGTCAATGGTAATTCTACAAATGTCAATAGCCGTTCGTCACCAAAAGGGCGTCGGCAACCATGGGATGTCGCTCTTATGTACGAACTGTCAATCCGGCTTGGTCGGCACGAGCGGTTGCTCCCACGTCGATCCGTCACGCTGGTGAAGTGATGCCCTAGAGCGCTACAGGCGCAATGAGAACGCTCAGGCAGAACAATGACTGCGAGCCGAAGGAAGCGAGCCACAGGAGCGCCCTGAGGGGGCTGTAGAGACAAGTATTTTACGTAGAAACGCTACGTAGAATCCCAGAAAGCAAAAAGCCCCGCGACCTGAGTCTACGGGGCTTTTCAATGTATGGCGGAGAGATAGGGATTCGAACCCTAGGTACCGGTGAAGGTACAACGGATTTCGAATCCGTCCCATTCGGCCACTCTGGCATCTCTCCAACGGCGCGCATCATAACAACACTTTCGTTGGTTGCGAACCCCCCAAACGAAATTTTTTCCGTGCTATCAGATGCTTGCGTCGATTAAAGCGGTACGCCCAGACGAGCGGCGACTTCTTCGTAGGCTTCGATGACGTCACCGAGGCCTTGGCGGAAGCGGTCCTTGTCCATCTTCTTCTTGGTGTCCTTGTCCCACAGACGGCAGCCGTCCGGGCTGAACTCGTCGCCGAGGACGATGGAACCGTCGCTGAACACGCCGAATTCAAGCTTGAAGTCGACCAGCAGCAGGCCGGCGTCGTCGAACAGTTTGCTCAGGACTTCGTTGACCTTGAGCGACAGTTCCTTCATGCGCGCCAGTTGCTCGGCGGTGCCCCAACCGAACGCCACGACGTGGGATTCGTTGATGAACGGGTCGCCCTTGGCGTCGTCCTTCAAGAACAGTTCGAAGGTGTACGGGTTGAGCTTCATGCCCTCTTCGACGCCCAGACGCTTGACCAGGCTGCCGGCGGCGTAGTTACGCACGACGCATTCCACCGGGATCATGTCGAGCTTCTTCACCAGGCATTCGTTGTCGCCCAGCAGTTTGTCGAACTGGGTCGGCACGCCGGCCGCTTCGAGTTTCTGCATGATGAAGGCGTTGAACTTGTTGTTCACCATACCTTTGCGATCAAGCTGTTCGATGCGCTTGCCGTCGAACGCCGAAGTGTCGTTGCGAAACAGCAGGATCAAGCGGTCAGCGTCGTCGGTCTTGTAAACCGATTTGGCTTTGCCGCGGTAGAGTTCTTCACGTTTTTCCATGATGGGCTCCGCTTGCTAAGTAGGTGGGCTAGGCGATGTGGCGCCAGTCGAGCCCTGAATCTTGATCGGCCAGTTGCAGCCAGTCCGGGTCGCACCCGAGGGTGTCGACAAAACATTGCCGGGCCAGCTGCGGCAGGTTGTTCTTGCTGCTCAGATGGGCCAGCACCAGGTGTTGCAAACCCTGCCAGCCCAACTCGGCCACCAGGAATGCCGCCTGATGGTTGTTCAGATGTCCGCGTTCGCCGCCCACCCGTTGCTTGAGAAAGTACGGGTAGTGACCACGGGCCAGCATGTCGCGGCAATGGTTGGACTCGATCATCAACGCATCGAGATCCCGATAGCCATCCAGCACCCGCTCGCAGAACGACCCCAGGTCGGTCAGCAGGCCGAAGCGCCGCTGTTCCTGATCGCTGAAGACATACTGGGTCGGCTCCTGCGCGTCATGGGCCACGGCAATGACCCCGACATTCAGTGCGCCGATCTGCAGTTGCTCGCCGCCGGCCAGAAAGCCTGCCGGTTCAAGCGGTTTGCGCATCCCGCGCAGCGTGCCGCGACTGAGGTAGACCGGCAGATTGTAGCGCCGAGACAGCAAACCCACGCCATGCACGTGGTCGGCATGTTCGTGGGTCACGAGTATCGCGCTCAGTTGCGCCGGGTGAACACCCAGGCGCAACAGACGTCTTTCGGTTTCCCGCAGGGAAAAACCACAATCCACCAGCACGTACGTATCAGCACTGGCGATCAGCGTGCCGTTCCCTTGGCTACCGCTGCCGAGAACGGCAAAACGCATATCGGATCAGCCCAGGTTGTCCTGAATCACGCTCAACACTTTACGCGCGACATCGGCCGGCGCGACGGTGTTGATGTTCTTTTCGACGGTAACCTGGATGTTCTCGCCCACCTTGCTCAGGCGAACCTGATAACGCTCGGCGCGGGCTTCGACCTCTTCCTTGCTCGGCGCACTGCCGAACAGGCTGCTGAAGAAGCCAGGCTTGTCGTCTTTCTTCTCGGCTTTTTCGGCCAGGTTGATGTAGTACAGACCCAGGCTGCGGTTGATGTCTTCAACGCGCCATTCGCCCTGTTCCAGCGCACGGCCGACGCTCGACCAGGCGCGGTCCAGATCGGTACCGACGTTCAACACCGGGTTGCCGCTGCCGTCTTCGTTCAGGCTGACACGGCTCGGCGCATCGAAATCACGCGAGGCCAGCATCGACACCGAACCGCCCTTCTCGGAGGTGCGGCTCATGCTCGCGAGCATGTCGTCGACCAGCGCAGCGTCCAGGCCAGTGTTGACCGAACGGTTGGTGAAAGCCACGTCGGCCGTGCTGCCGGCAGGACGCTCGGCGCTGACCACGTAGATCTCACTGGTGTTGCGCTGCACACCCGGCTCGATGCGCACACGCACGCGGGTTTCGCTGTCGCTGGCGATACCGGCCGCACTCAGGCGCTTGGCCATCGACGCGGACAACTCGTCGGAGTGCTGCCAGGTGGTGGTGAACTCACCGGTCTGCGGACGCTGTTCATCCAGACGGAAACCGTTGTCCTGGAAGAACTGCAGCGCCACTGGCCAGACTTCGGCCGGCGGGTGCTGGGCCACGACCCAACGCGAATCACCGCTCTTCTGCAGCGAGTAATCCGTGGCATCGGCAACCGCCGAAAGCGGCTGAGGACGCGGCACGACGTATTCGCCCGTCGCGGTGTCATCGGCCACGTTGCGCGGGATCGGCAACAGCGGATCGAGACGTTTGGCAGTGCTCACATCCGGTGGCAATTGCATCGGTGCAGTCTGTTGCGCTTGCAGGTAATCGCTTCCACGGTCGCGGAAATAACCTTCCGGCCCCCAGACCCATCCGCAGCCACTGGTGCTGGAGATAATCAAGGCAAGTGCGGAAAGTCCGGCCATTCGCTTCATGCGTTGTACTTCCTCAATTAAACCAGGACGTTGCACTGGCGCAGGGCCGAGCGCAGCGTTTCATGACAAGGGGTGCTCAGCCAGGTCAGTGGCAGGCGGATGCCTTCGTGCATCAGGCCCATTTCGACCAAAGCCCACTTCACCGGAATCGGGTTGGCTTCGATGAACAGGTCCTTGTGCAGCGGCATCAGTTTTTCGTTGATTGCGCGTGCGGTATCGGCGTCGCCCTTGAGCGCGGCCTCGCACAGGTCAGCCATTTCGCGCGGGGCGACGTTGGCGGTGACCGAGATGTTGCCTTTGCCGCCCAGCAGGATCAGCTCGACAGCGGTCGGATCATCGCCGGACAGGACGATGAAATCCTTGCTCACGCCATCGATGATCGCTTTGGCGCGCTTGAGGTCGCCGGTGGCTTCCTTGATGCCGATGATGTTCGGCACGGTGGAAAGGCGAATCACCGTCTCGGCCTGCATGTCGCAGGAGGTGCGGCCGGGAACGTTGTAGAGAATCTGCGGAATGTCGACCGCTTCAGCGATGTGCTTGAAGTGCTGGTACAGGCCTTCCTGGGTCGGCTTGTTGTAATAAGGAACCACCAGCAGGCAGGCATCGGCGCCGGCGGCCTTGGCGTTGCGAGTCAGCTCGACGGCTTCGCGGGTCGAATTGGCGCCGGTGCCGGCGATGACCGGAATGCGCCCGGCAACCTGTTTGACCACGGCTTTGATGACGGCGATGTGCTCTTCTACATCAAGGGTGGCCGACTCGCCGGTTGTACCGACGGCGACGATGGCATGGGTGCCGTTCTTGAGGTGGAAGTCCACGAGTTTGCTGAGGCTGTCCCAGTCAAGACGCCCTTGTGCATCCATGGGAGTGACCAGTGCCACCATACTGCCCGCAATCATGAAACCGCTCCTGCCGGAAAAAGAGAGCGGTAATGGTACTGGCGCCAAGATGCTTGCACAAGCGAAGTACTGCGCCGCCGCCATTCCCCTTGGCGCCGCTTTTCGCTACCCTTCAGACTTTGATCGGTACAGATCAGCTTGTACGCCGGGTTTCAGCCTCCCCTTTCGGCCTCCCAGGCCCCGTTCCTGCGTCGCATCGACGCGCTCCCGCACAGCGGAGCGAGCCGCGAACGCTGGCCGGGGCTCTTTATACGGACCGCCAGAACAGGCACTCCCGGCCGCCAATGCCCGTCAACCTACCGACCGCTCATCGCTTTAGGAATGCTGCATGTCCACCCCCACAGTTCGCGAACAATTCCTTGTCATCAGTGCCCTCGGCGCCAACCCCATGGAGCTGACCAACGTCCTGTGCCGCGCCAGCCATGAAAACCGCTGCGCCGTCGTCACCTCTCGCCTGACCCGCCACGGCGAGTGCAGCGCCCTGGTGCTGGAAATTTCCGGCAGCTGGGACGCCCTCGCGCGCCTCGAAGGCAGCCTGCCATTGCTGGCCAAGCGTCACGCATTCACCGTCAACGTGGTGCGCAGCGCCGCTCTGGAAAATCGCCCGCAAGCGCTGCCTTACGTGGCTTACGTCAGCTCGGCGTATCGCCCGGACATCATCAATGAGCTGTGCCAGTTCTTCATGGACCACAACGTCGAGCTGGAAAACCTCACCTGCGACACCTATCAGGCGCCACAGACCGGCGGCACCATGCTCAACGCCACGTTCACCGTGACCCTGCCGGCCAACACCCAGATCAGCTGGCTGCGCGATCAGTTCCTCGATTTCGCCGACGCGATGAACCTGGATGCCCTGATCGAGCCTTGGCGCCCACAAAACCCAATGTAAGGAAGCTTTCATGGCCGTTGTCATCGACCAACCGGTTGCGGATTTCACCGCACCTGCGACCAGCGGGCAGACCGTCAGCCTGTCCGAACTCAAGGGCAAGCAAGTGGTGATCTACTTCTACCCGAAGGACAGCACCCCGGGCTGCACCACTCAGGGCCAGGGCTTTCGCGATCAATATGCGGCGTTCAAGGCTGCCAACACCGAAGTCTTCGGCATTTCCCGCGACAGTTTGAAGTCGCACGAAAACTTCAAAGGCAAACAGGAGTTCCCCTTCGAACTGATCAGTGACAAGGACGAAGCGGTTTGCCAGTTGTTCGACGTGATCAAGCTGAAAAAACTGTATGGCAAGGAATACCTAGGCGTTGATCGCAGTACTTTCCTGATTGATAAGGACGGTGTGCTGCGTCAGGAATGGCGTGGCGTGAAAGTGCCGGGGCATGTTGATGCCGTGCTGGCGGCGGCTGAGGCTCTGAATAAAGCCTGATGTTTTTGCTGCGTCTGTAAAGACGCCTTCGCGAGCAGGCTCGCTCCCACAATTGAAATCTAATCACCGTGGGAGCGAGCCTGCTTGCGAATAGCCTCTCTGTAAAATCCGGATCAACCGCTAAAGCAACGGCGCCACCACCGGCTCCTTGCGCGGCCACGCATCCAGCACAGCCTTGAACAGCGTCGCCAGCGGGATCGCGAAGAACACACCCCAGAATCCCCACAACCCACCAAACAACAGCACCGCGCAGATGATTGCCACCGGATGCAGATTCACTGCTTCCGAAAACAGCAACGGCACCAGCACGTTGCCGTCCAGCGTCTGAATGATTCCGTAGACCGCCATCAGGTAGATGAACTGATCGCTCCAGCCCCACTGGAACAGCGCAATCAGCAGCACCGGTACGGTCACCACTACCGCACCGACATACGGCACCACCACCGACAAACCGACCAGCAACGCCAGCAGCGCCGCGTAGTTCAGGCCCAGCGCGATGAAGGCGATGTAGGTCACGCCGCCGCAAATCACGATCTCGATGCCTTTGCCACGTATGTAATTGGCGATCTGCCGGTTCATTTCCTGGGCGACGCGGGTGATCAGCGCGCGCTCGCGAGGCAGATAGCCGCGCACCCACTCGCCGATCATCGCCCGATCCTTGAGGAAGAAGAACACCAGAATCGGCACCAGCACCAGGTAGATCATGATGTTCACCAGCAGTGGCAAACTCGACAATGAGAAAGTCAGAGCCCACTGACCGAACTTGCCAATCTCGCCCCGCGCCGCTTCGATCGCTTGCAGGACTTGCTCGTCAGACACCAGATGCGGATAGCGCTCGGGCAATAGAAGCAGCAGCGATTGCCACTTGGCGAGCATGCCCGGCAACTCGTTGAACAGGGTGATCAACTGATGCCACAGCAATGGCAGCACCACGACGATAAACAGCATCAGCGCGCCCATGAACAGCGCAAACACCAGCCCCACGGCCACCCCGCCGGGCACACGCAGCCGCTCGAGCGTCACTACCAGGCCCTGCATCAGATACGCCAGCACCATCCCGGCCAGAACCGGCGCAAGCATGCCGCCGAGGGTAAGCACGGCGGTGAAGGCGAGAAACAGCAGCACTGCCAGCACCACCGCTTCTTCATCGGAGAAGTAGCGCTGAATCCAGTCGCGTAACACTTTGAACATCAATAATCCCTTCGATTTTAGGCGCGGCGCTTCAGGCTTTTTTCAACCAGTAACGGTAGACGCCAGCCTCGTCTTCTTCGCGCAACAGCGCATGACCGGCGAGTTTGGCAAAGGTACGGAAGTCGCGTTGCGAGCCGGCATCGGTAGCGATCACCTTGAGCACAGCGCCACTTTGCAGTTTGTTGAGTTCCATTTTTGCCTTGAGCAACGGCAACGGACAGTTCAGGCCACTGGCGTCCAGTTCCACGTCATGGGCTACAGCGTCAGTCATTGCGTCACTCCGGTTCGGGTTGTCGAGCTGCCTAGAATATCTGGTCGCGGCTTCGGTGTCCGGCTACAGTAAGGTCTTTGTCCTCCAAGGCTTTGTGCATGACTTTTCTGCGCCCTACCCTGCTGACGCTCGCTTGCCTGCTCGCCTCACCAGGCTTTGCCGACGATCTGCCGTCACTCGGCGACGCCAGCTCTGCCATTGTCTCGCCGCAACAGGAATACCAGCTCGGCCGTGCCTGGCTGGCCATGCTGCGCAGTCAGGTTTCCCAGCTCAACGATCCGCAGCTCAAGGATTACGTCGAATCCAGCGTGTACAAGCTGGTGGAGACCAGCCAGGTCTCCGACCGCCGCCTGGAATTCATCCTGATCAACAGCCCACAACTCAACGCCTTCGCAGCGCCGGGCGGCGTGGTCGGGGTCAACGGCGGCCTGTTCCTCAACGCCCAGACCGAAGGTGAATACGCCTCGGTGCTCGCTCACGAACTGGCGCACTTGTCGCAACGTCACTTCGCTCGAGGCGTCGAAGCCTCACAAAGAATGCAGGTGCCGATGATGGCCGCGTTGCTGGCGGGTATCGTCATCGCGGCGGCAGGCGGCGGTGATGCCGGCATCGCCACCATCGCCGGCACCCAGGCTGCGGCGTTGCAGGAACAACGGCGCTTCTCGCGGCAGAACGAACAGGAAGCGGACCGCATCGGCATCCTCAACCTGGAAAAGGCCGGTTACGACCCGCGCTCGATGCCGACCATGTTCGAGCGCCTGATGCGCCAGTACCGTTTTGACGCCAAACCGCCGGAATTCCTCCTGACTCACCCGGTCACCGAATCGCGTATCGCCGACACTCGCAACCGCGCCGAGCAGGCGAAACCGGGCGGCATCGAAGACAGCATGCGCTACCAGTTGATTCGCGCGCGGGTGCAGTTGATCTACGAGGAAACCCCGGGGCTGGGCGCCAAGCGTTTCCGCGCCCTGCTTGATGAGAACCCGAAAAACGATGTGGCGCGTTACGGCCTCGCCATCGCGCAGATCAAGGGCGGCCAGCTCAACGAAGCGCGAGAGAACCTCAAGCAATTGTTGGCCAAGTCGCCGAACGAGATCATCTACAACCTCGCGCAGGTCGATCTGGACATCACCAACAATCGTCTGCCCGATGCGCAGTCACGGGTCGACCGCATGCTTACGCAGTTCCCGGGCAACTACCCGCTGAATCAGGTGCGCGTCGATCTGCTGTTGAAACAGAATCGCGCTGCCGATGCCGAGAAGGCACTCGACAGCCTGCTCAAGTCACGCCCGGATGATCCGGACGTCTGGTATCAGGTTGCTGAAACCCGCGGCTTGTCGGGCAACATCATCGGCCTGCATCAGGCGCGCGCCGAGTATTTTGCACTGGTCGGCGATTACCGCCAGGCCATTCAGCAGCTGGACTTCGCCAAGCGCAAGGCGGGCAACAACTTCCCGCTGTCCTCGCGCATCGATGCCCGCCAGCGCGAGTTGATGGAGCAGGAGCGCATGGTCAAGGACATGATGGGCTGAGTCTTTCCCGACAAAGACAAAAGCTGCAGACACAAAAAAACCGCCTCTTTCCGAGGCGGTTTCTTTTTACCTGCCTGCTGGCTTATTCAGCCAGTTTGAAGGTGATGAAGCTGGCACGGCCCTGACGCAGCACGCGCATCGACACCGAACGGTTCTTCGGCAACGCCTTGGCGATGTCGGTGAACTCCTTGGCCGAGCCGATGGCTTGATTGTTCAGGTGGGTGATCACGTCACCCGGTTGCAGACCGATCAGGGCCGCAGGACCGTCCTGCACTTCCTTGATCACCACACCACCTTTGAGGTCGTAGGTTTTCTTCTGCTCGTCGGTCAATTCACCGACCGCAACACCGAGGCGGTTGCTGCTGCTTTCAGCGCCGGATTTCGGCAGACCTGCCAGCTCCTTGTCCTCGTCCGGGATTGCGCCGACGGTCAGCTCGACGTTCTTGCGCTTGCCTTCACGAATCACTTCCAGATTGGCTTTGGCGCCAGCCTTCAGCGCGCCGACCAGATGCGGCAGATCGGCGGACATGACGATCGGCTGACCGTTCATGCTCAGGATCACGTCGCCAACCTGCAGGCCGCCCTTGGCCGCAGGGCCGTCATCCTGGATCTGCGCTACCAGCGCGCCAGCTGGCTTGTCCAGACCGAACGACTCGGCCAGATCCTTGTTCACTTCCTGAATGACCACGCCCAGCCAGCCGCGGCTGACTTTGCCACCGCTTTTGAGCTGATTGGAAACATCCATCGCCACGTCGATCGGAATGGCGAAAGACACGCCCATGAAGCCACCGGAGCGGGTGTAGATCTGCGAGTTGATGCCGACCACTTCACCGTTCAGGTTGAACAGCGGGCCACCGGAGTTGCCCGGGTTGATCGGCACGTCGGTCTGAATGAACGGCACATAGTTTTCGTTTGGCAGGCTACGACCGACGGCGCTGACGATGCCTTGGGTCACGGTGTGGTCAAAGCCGAATGGCGAACCGATCGCGACGACCCACTGGCCGGCCTTCAGGTCCTGGGACTTGCCGAGCTTGAGCACCGGCAGATCCTTGCCTTCGATTTTCAGCAACGCCACGTCAGAGCGTGGATCGGTGCCGACCAGCTTGGCTTTCATCTCACTGCGGTCAGCCAGACGGACGAGGATTTCGTCAGCATCGGCGATCACGTGGTTGTTGGTGAGGATGTAGCCATCCGGCGAAATGATGAAACCCGAACCCAGCGATTGCGCTTCACGCTGGCGGCCATCGCCACGTGGCGAGCGCTGCTGAGGCGGCATGCCGCGCTCGAAGAATTCGCGCAGCATCGGTGGCAGGCCTTCCAGATCCGGCATCTGCTGGTTGACCCGACGGTCCGGCAGTTTCTGCGTGGTACTGATGTTCACCACCGCTGGCGACGCTTGTTCGACCAACTGGGTGAAATCAGGCAGATCGGCCGCTTGCGCAGCAGGCACCGCCTGACCGAGCAACAGCACGGTGGCGAGGATGGAAAGATAAGACTTCAAACTTGGTATCGACATACAGCTCCCGTTACGACGAGCAGGGTTAAGCGATATGGAGCAAAGGAACACCGGAAACCACAGACCGGCATTTTTGTTCCGGGAACAACAAACAAGGCCAGAGCCGTGAGGCTCTGACCTATAAAAAATTTTCAGGGGTTTTGCAAATGAAAATGCTCAGCAAACATTTCGACGTCTCGACGACGAAGTGGAAATGACTGAAATCAGCTCACTGCTTGCTGGTCGCAGCGCCATCGTTGTTACGCATCGATAGAGCGATTCGTTCGGCGGTGCCAATCGGGATTTCGCCGACCACCGTGACCATCATTTCGCCTTGCGGCGTGGTCAGGCGCCGGGATACCGCGACGGTCGGGCCCAACTGAGTGCGGGTGTCAGTGGCCGTTGCGCCATTCAACGGTTCAAGGAACACCGAGAAACGCGCCAGACCATCGTCATACATCAAGCTGCTGACTTGGGTCTTGGTTTGCGCATCCTTATGCGAACTGCTGCTGGTCAGCTCAAAGCCTGGCGGGAGCCAGTCCGAACGCCAGTTTTGCACGGTTTTAGCTGCAGAAGCCTTGTCGCTTGCGATATTGATCGGCTTACAATCCGGGTCCGCCAACAAGTCCTTGTCCGACGGGATTTCATCCGTGTCGAGGCTGGTGAACTGGAAACGCTCGAGCAACTGCCCTTTGTCGTTCAACAGTAACGACTTGAGCGGCAGCCCGGTTTTCTTGTCCAGATGCAGCTCGAAGCCGTAACGGTGCTGATCACGAGGGGTCAGCGACACGATCACTGCATCACGACCGGCCACGCGCGACTTGCCAATGACGGCAAGGTCATACCAATTCTTCAGCTTTTTGGGATCCAGCGCACGGGCGGCAGCGTTGGGTGAATCACCCAATCCCGCAATCAGGGTGCCGCTGACGCATTGAGTACGTCCATCAATGCGCACGACTTCCTGAGCCGAACCGTCGAGCTGTAATAACCGCTCGCGGACCTGGCCATTCTGGACACGATGCCAGATGTTGTGCGTGGAAAAACTGCCGTTGCGCTCGTAAACGAAAGTGCCGTGGAAGCTCTGCTGCTCGGCCTGGCCCAGACGGGTCAACCAGTCCTGGGCCTCGTCAGCGTGGGCTGGAACGATGAACCAGCCACTGAGCAGAAGCGAAAGTAGAGGGATGGCGCGCATGATCCTCCTTAACGGTTTTCCAGGCTTGCGGCACGTGCGTATGGCAGCGCGCTTTCAGTTCCTTTGAGTGCAGCCTGCTGAGCGTGCTGACGCAGGTAGCCTGGCAGACGCTGATCATGCCAGCCTGGCTGGCCTTGCAGAACGCCGTTAGCCATAGGACCAGTCGCTTCCGAGCTCTCGCTGTAACCAGCCAGAACTGCCGGACCTTTGACCTGTGGAGTGGCCAGAGTAGGCTGGTTCGACTGCTGGGCCAGTTCAACACCGGCGATTTCGTCCTGGTTGTACAGGCGAACACCGGCCAGAACGGCCACGGTTACCGAAGCGGCAACAGCGAGGCGACCCAGGTTACGCCATGGGCTGCGGGATACTTTGGCCGGAGCCGTTTCGTCTTCCAGCGCAGCGGACACTGCCGCAGCGATATCCAGACGCGGAAGCAGCAGATCCTTGTGCATGGCTGCCCGAGCGATCTGGTAACGAGCCCAGGTCTCACGGGTATCAACATCATCCAGTGCGCTGAGCACTCGACGCAATTCCAGTTCGTCCGCTTCGTTATCCATCACTGCGGACAGCGATTCCTGCAGGGCTTCACGACTCATGGCGTTCCTCTCTTGGCTGTCGCCGCTGTCTCAGTTTTCCTGCAACAACGGTTGCAGGGCTTTGTCGATGGCCTCCCGAGCGCGGAAAATCCGGGAGCGCACGGTACCCACCGGACACTGCATGACGCTCGCAATGTCCTCGTAACTCAGACCATCGAATTCACGTAAAGTTAAAGCCGTACGCAAATCCTCTGGCAGTTGCTGGATGGTCCGATGGACAGTGCCTTCGATCTCATCCCGCAGCAATGCACGTTCTGGTGATTCGAGATCCTTGAGGCCGTGATCGCCATCGTAGAACTCTGCATCCTCCGAACTTACATCGCTATCCGGCGGCCGACGGCCGCGGGAAACCAGGTAGTTCTTTGCCGTGTTAATGGCAATACGGTACAGCCACGTATAAAACGCACTGTCACCGCGGAAATTTCCAAGTGCCCGATACGCCTTGATAAAGGCTTCCTGAGCAACGTCCTGGGCTTCATGGGTGTCGTGCACAAAACGCACGATCAACCCGAGAATTTTGTGCTGATATTTCAGCACCAGCAGATCGAAAGCTCGCTTGTCGCCACGCTGTACGCGTTCGACCAGCTGCTGATCCTCTTCCTGGGTTAGCATGAACACTCCTCGATAAGCCCGGAGGAGACTTGCATTACTAAACGACCAGACTTGCAAACATAGACTCGGGCTTTTCGCAAAAGTTCTCCCCCTCCAAGCAAGTTTCCTGCGGGCTCTGATTTGGCACGCACGAAAAACGCAGCGCGGGATAAACCGGCTGCGCGAATAATCTTGTTATCGGTTTCGCCGGCAGGAATCCAAACGCAGATTCCGCACTGAAGCCGACACTGTCCCTGGTTTCTGGCACCGTCTATTGATCTTGGGCCTTTGGCAAAAGTTCCAATTATTTATAGCCGTACCCACCTGACATTGCGCAACCCTGCTCGGAAAAGACTGTTTCAGCGCCGATACAGGTGTCATTTTTCAAAACCGATGAAAAAAACTTCCGACGAAGCACAGCGCTTTTTACTGCGCAGTAGTCTCACAATGCCATCTGGGCCCGGCTATTGTGCCGCCCAACCCCTCTATATACTAGTGGGCTGTGTGGCTGTCTTGACTCGCCGATCCAGCTGTCTTGCGCCAACCCCGACCCGGGTCGCTTTGAGCGGAATCCTGAAATGAGCCAACAGTTCCAACACGATGTTCTGGTGATTGGCAGCGGTGCTGCCGGTTTAACTCTCGCTTTGACCTTGCCCGGTCATCTGCGCATTGCCGTATTGAGCAAAGGCGATCTCGCCAACGGTTCGACCTTCTGGGCCCAAGGCGGCGTCGCTGCGGTGCTCGACGATACCGACACTGTCGAATCCCATGTCGACGACACCCTAAATGCGGGCGGCGGCTTGTGCCATGAAGACGCCGTACGCTTCACCGTCGAGCACAGCCGCGAAGCCATTCAATGGCTGATTGACCAGGGCGTGCCGTTCACCCGCGACGAACAGTCCGGCACTGAAGACGGTGGTTTCGAATTTCACCTGACCCGCGAAGGTGGCCACAGCCATCGACGGATTATCCATGCTGCCGACGCCACCGGCGCTGCGATCTTCAAGACCTTGCTGGCCCAGGCCAAAGAGCGCGATAACATCGAATTGCTGGAACAGCGCGTCGCCGTCGATTTGATCACCGAACGCCGCTTGGGCATGGAAGGCGATCGTTGCCTGGGCGCTTACGTGCTGAACCGCGCCACCGGCGAAGTCGACACCTACGGCGCACGCTTCGTGATTCTGGCTTCAGGCGGCGCAGCCAAGGTCTACCTTTATACCAGCAACCCCGACGGCGCCTGCGGTGACGGCATCGCCATGGCTTGGCGCTCCGGCTGCCGCGTAGCCAATCTGGAATTCAACCAGTTCCACCCGACCTGCCTGTATCACCCGCAAGCCAAGAGTTTCCTGATCACTGAAGCGTTGCGTGGCGAAGGCGCGCATTTGAAGCTGCCCAACGGCGAGCGCTTCATGTATCGCTTCGATAAACGTGCCGAGCTGGCGCCTCGTGACATTGTCGCGCGGGCCATCGACCATGAAATGAAGCGTCTGGGTGTCGACTGCGTATATCTCGACATCAGCCACAAGCCTGAATCGTTCGTCAAAAGCCACTTCCCGACTGTTTATGAGCGCTGCCTGGGCTTCGGCATCGACATCACCAAACAACCGATCCCGGTGGTCCCCGCCGCGCACTACACCTGTGGCGGGGTGATGGTCGATCAGCACGGTCGCACCGATGTACCCGGCCTCTACGCCATCGGCGAAACCAGCTTCACCGGCCTGCACGGCGCCAATCGCATGGCCAGCAACTCACTTCTGGAATGCTTCGTTTATGCCCGTTCGGCAGCGGCGGACATTCTTGCGCAACTCGATGACGTCGCGGCACCAAGCGCCCTGCCCGTCTGGGACGCCAGTCAGGTGACCGACTCGGATGAAGACGTGATCATCGCGCACAACTGGGACGAATTGCGCCGATTCATGTGGGACTACGTCGGCATCGTGCGCACCAACAAACGCCTGCAACGGGCGCAGCACCGGGTGCGTCTGCTGCTGGATGAGATCGATGAGTTTTACAGCAACTATAAAGTCAGCCGTGACCTGATCGAGTTGCGCAACCTGGCACAGGTTGCCGAATTGATGATCAGCTCAGCCATGGAACGCAAGGAAAGTCGCGGGCTGCATTACACCCTCGACTATCCGGATATGCTGCCCGAAGCGCTCGACACTATTCTGGTGCCGCCCACCTACGCCGGCTGAACTTGAGCCGCACTCGCAGGCGTCGGTGCAGATCCGCCGCTTGCGAGTCACGTGGCACGCAGATTGACCTGACCCGCCACTCTCCGCGCAGGCGAAAGCGCAGCACTACGATCAATGGCAGCGCCAGACTGTCCGGTCGTAACTGCGCAGCCTGCCAGCCATCAGCCTGATTCCACACCTGCCAGCCATCGCCGTCGCGCCGCAACCCGCAAAATGCTTTCGGATGACTCAGCAGAATCTGCCGTGGCAGCATCCAAAAACCGTGCAGCGCACAGGCGCAAGCGCCGAGCAGACTGGCCCAGAGCGGAATCGACAGCAGACACAGCGAACCCATGGCGAACGCCTGGGCCAACAGATACGCCGCCAGCAACTGCCGTGAGGCATGCCAGCGGCATTCGAACGTATTACTTGGGCTGGACACGATCCAGAATCATCCGGACCATGCGTTGCAGCTCGGGATCTTCCGACTCGCTGCGCTCCATGAACCAGCCGAACATGTCCTGATCCTCACAGGTCAGCAAACGCACGTACAGATCGCGATCCACTTGATTCAACGTCGCGTAAACCTCCTGCACGAACGGCACCAGCAGCACGTCAAGCTCAAGCATGCCGCGACGGCTGTGCCAAAAGAGGCGATTCAGTTCAACTTGTTCGACCATGGAGCCCTCCTCGAATTTGCCGGGCAGTATACAGCCCCGGCGCGGGCCGCACAGTCGGCTTTGGTCGGGCACCCGTGATCCTTTATCAACTACCCATTTCAACCCTGCCCCCTTATGATGTGCCCCAGTCTATTTACCCTGCGATGACCCATGGCCGATTCTGCTTTTTTCTGCACCCTGTCTCATGAAGGCGTACTCGCGGTTCGCGGTGCGGACGCCGGAAAATTCCTGCAAGGCCAGTTGACCTGCAATATCAATTACCTGAGCGACACCCGCGCCAGCCTCGGCGCCCGCTGCACGCAGAAAGGCCGGATGCAGTCGAGCTTCCGCATCCTGCTTGAGGGCGACGGCGTGGTGATGGCGATGGCCAGCGAGCTGCTCGAGCCGCAACTGGCCGACCTGAAAAAGTACGCAGTGTTCTCCAAATCGAAACTGACCGATGAAAGCGCCGCCTGGGTGCGCTTCGGTCTGGCACATGGCGATGCAGCCCTGACCAGCCTCGGTCTGGCATTGCGCGCCGAAACCGACAGCGTTGTGCGCCATGAAGGCCTGATCGCAATTCGCGTTTCGCCCGAGCGCGCCGAACTCTGGGTGCCTGCCGCTCAGGCGCCAAACATTCAAAGCCAACTGTCCGCCACGCTGGCTGAGGGCGAACTGAATCAATGGCTGCTGGGCCAGATCCGCGCCGGTATCGGTCAGGTCATGCCTTCCACTCGCGAACTGTTCATCCCGCAGATGCTCAATCTGCAGGCGGTCGGCGGGGTGAGCTTCAAGAAAGGTTGCTACACCGGCCAGGAAATCGTTGCGCGCATGCAGTACCTGGGCAAGCTCAAGCGGCGCCTGTACCGCCTGCACCTCGACGCAGCCGAGTTGCCGGAGCCCGGCACTCAGTTGTTCGCGCCCAGCCACAACAGCTCGATCGGCGAAGTGGTGCTGGCGGCCAATGCCGAGGGAAACATTGAACTCCTGGCCGTGTTGCAGGCCGAAGCTGCCGAAGCCGGTGATTTGCGTCTGGGCGCCCTCGAAGGCCCCGCGTTGCACGTGCTCGACCTGCCTTACGAACTGGATCGCGACCGCGAAATCCAGCGTTGATCGCAGCATTGTTGCAACACCCTAGAGAGTCCAAATGAGCGAACTGGCGGAAAAGGTCCAACAGGATTTGGTTGCGGCCATCGATAACGATGACCTGGTTCTGCCAACTTTGCCGGAAGTGGCCCTGCAGATTCGCAAGGCCGCCGAGGATCCGGAAATCAGCGTCAGCGATCTGAGCAAAGTCATCGGCCGCGACACTGCGCTGTCGGCGCGCCTGATCAAAGTGGTCAACAGTCCGCTGCTGCGCGCGGCGCAGGAAGTCACCGACCTGCACACCGCCATCACCCGTTTGGGCATCAACTACAGCAGCAACCTGGCGATCGGTCTGGTGATGGAGCAGATCTTCAATGCCCGCTCCGAGGTGGTCGAACAGAAGATGCGCGAAGTCTGGCGCAGCAGTCTGGAAATCGCTGGCGTCAGCTATGCGCTGTGTCGTCGTCACACTCAGCTCAAACCCGATCAGGCGGCACTCGGCGGGCTGGTGCATCAGATTGGTGTGTTGCCGATCCTGACTTACGCCGAAGACCACAATGAACTGCTCTCGGATGCGGTCAGCCTGACCCATGTGATCGAGCAGATTCACCCATTGCTCGGCGAGAAATTGCTGCGGGTGTGGGAGTTTCCCGAGCGCCTGGTGCATTTGCCGTTGCTGTATCAAGACTTCAGCCGCGACTCGACGCGCATCGATTACGTCGATGTCGTGCAGGTAGCCAATCTGTATTGCCGCAAGGACACCGACCATCCGTTTGCGCGGATTGACCCGTTTAGCGTGCCGGCGTTCAGAAAGCTGGGGATTGACCCGGAGAACAAGCAGTTCTGCGCGGATCTGGAAGAATCGCGGTCGATGTTCTACTGACCTGTGGTGAGGGGATTTATCCCCGTTGGGTTGCGAAGCGACCCTAGACTCTGCGATCCGAACCGCGACTGCTGCGCAGCCGAGCGGGGATAAATCCCCTCGCCACAAAAAACCCTTGCCACAAAAGTATTACCCGGCAATAAAACTGACCCGCACCTTCAACCCTGCCTGCTCGCCATCATGCAAGGTGATCTGCGCCAGATGCGCGCGACAGATCTCGCCGACAATCGCCAAGCCCAGACCTGAACCGGCAACCTGCTGATTGCGCCGATAAAACCGTTCGAACACTCGATCACGCTCGTGCAGCGGGATGCCCGGCCCGTCGTCCTCAACCTCAAGCACCGCCGGGGCCGTGACCCGCAGAATCACATTGCCGCCCGATGGCGTATGCGCCAGCGCGTTGTCGACCAGATTGCTCAGCAGCTCATTGAGCAGCGTCGGCTCACCGCGCAGCCACACCGGCTCATCCGCTTCAAGCGCCAGCGCCACGCCGCGCTTGTGCGCCAACGGCGCCATGGCCATGCCCAGCTCTCGGGCCAATTGACTCAGATCGAGCAACTGCGCACCGCCCTCGGCAATCGCCCGCGCACCGTTTTCGACCCGGGCCAGCGACAGCAACTGATTGGCCAGATGGGTCAAGCGATCGGTGCTTTGTGCGGACGATTCAAGGGTGGTGCGCCAGGTCTCCGGCTCGTTCGAGCGCAGGCCCAGTTCCAGGCGTGCCTTGAGTGCGGCCAGCGGCGTACGCAACTCGTGAGCGGCATCGGCGATGAACTGCGCCTGCCGCTCGAACTGGCCGCGCAGACGCTCGGTGAAATGATTGAGCGCGCGCACCAACGGCCCGAGTTCATGCTGCACTTCCACCAGCGGCAGCGGCCGCAAATCGTCGGGCTGGCGTTCCTCAACAGCGGTTCTTAACCGCTCCAGCGGGCGCAACGCCGCACTCACCGCGAACCACACCAGCAGCAATGCACCCACGGCCAACATGCCCAGGCGCAACAGGGTGTCAGCCGCCAGACTGCGCGCCATGCTGACCCGCGCTTCGTCGGTTTCAGCCACGCGGATTTCCGCCATGCCGTTCATGTTCGGCTCGCTTACGGCCTTGAGCAGACTGACCACACGCACGTTCTGGCCGTTGTACTTCGCGTTGTAAAAGCGCGCGAGCGCCGGATAGCTGTCGGTACGCGGCGTGCCGGGCGGCGGCCCGGGGAGATTTTCGTAGCCGGAAATCAGCTTCTGGTGAATGTCGTTGACCTGGTAATAGATGCGTCCGGCGCTGTCGTAGGCGAAGGTATCCAGCGCCACGTAAGGCACGTCGGCGCTGAGGCTGCCATCGCGCTGCGACAACCCGGCAGCGATGGTGCGTGCCGAGGCCAGCAGCGTGCGGTCATACGCGGTGTCGGCGGCTTCGCGACCGTTCCAGTAAGCGCTCAAACCACTGGCGAGCATCAGCACCACCAGCAACCATCCAAGGTTCCACAGCAACCGCCAGCGCAGGCTGCTGGGCTTATGCATCGCGGCTTTCCAGCAGATAGCCGAGGCCACGGAAGGTGACAATGGCCACGGGCTGGCCATCGAGCTTCTTGCGCAAGCGGTGCACGTAGATTTCGATGGCGTCGGGGCTGGCTTCTTCGTCGAGGCCGAACACCTGCGCGGCCAGTTGTTCCTTGCTCATCACTCGCCCCGGCCGCGCGATCAACGCTTCCAGGACAGCTTGCTCGCGGGAGGTGAGGGTCAGCAGTTCGTCGCCGAGGGTGAAGCGCCGCGTATCGAGGTCGTAAGCCAGCACACCACAGCGCTGCTGACGCTCGCCGCCCAGCACACTGCGGCGCAGCAAGGCTTTGACCCGCGCTTCCAGTTCCGTCAGTTCGAACGGCTTGGCCAGGTAGTCGTCAGCACCGAGATTGAGGCCATGCACGCGATCCTTGACGTCACTGCGCGCGGTCAACATCAACACCGGCAGGTTCTTGCCGCGAGCACGCAGCCGCGCCAGCACCTCGAAACCGTCCATGCGCGGCAGGCCGACATCGAGGATCGCCACGGCGTATTCCTCACTGCCCAGCGCCAGGTCGGCAGCTACGCCATCGTGCAACACATCCACCGTCAGACCGGTGCTCTTGAGCGCCTGAGCCACGCTTTCGGCCAGTTGCAAATGGTCTTCGACGAGCAGGACACGCATGGATTTGTACCTCGTTCAGGGTTGGCCGACGCCGCGCTTTGCCGCGAAGTTTACAGCCGCAACCGCCGCTGTGAAGCCCGAAAACCGTGAAAGACAACTGAAAGGTTGTTGAAAGGTTAGCCGGTTAGAGTCGGCCCACGGACAGTTTCGACTGTCGCCGCTGCCGCCACACAGCGCAACGAAAAACGCCATGAAGCGTTTTCGACTCATAAGAACAATAACGGAGTACCCCAGCATGCCCTCCATGCGCACCAAGGCTGTAATGCCTGCTCGCCTTGCTCGATTCCACCGTTGCACTGTCGGTTTTTCGCCGCAGTCCTGTTTCCCCTCCGTTGTTTCAGTCGTTGCGCTCGCGCCGCGAGAGAACTGCGCCTGCCGCTAGGTTTTCGCGTTGCCCTTTGGTCATTCGGTCCATCCATAACAACAACTCCTCTGGAGACTCAAATGAACGTATCACTGCGTAAAGTTGCTCTCGCCGCTGGCGCGATGCTGTTTGCCGGCCAACTCATGGCCGAGCCGAAACGTCCGGAATGCATCGCCCCCGCCTCCCCCGGCGGTGGTTTCGACCTGACCTGCAAACTGGTGCAGAGCGCACTGGTCAACCAGAAGCTGTTGAGCAAACCGATGCGCGTGACCTACATGCCCGGCGGTGTCGGCGCGGTGGCATACAACGCAGTAGTGGCGCAACGTCCGGCGGATGCCGGAACGCTGGTGGCGTGGTCGAGCGGTTCGCTGTTGAACCTGGCCCAGGGCAAGTTCGGCCGCTTCGATGAAACCAACGTGCGCTGGCTCGCGGCCGTCGGCACCAGCTACGGCGCCATCGCAGTGAAAAGCGATTCGCCCTACAAGACCCTCGACGATCTCGTTCAGGCGTTGAAGAAAGATCCAGGCTCGGTGGTTATCGGCTCCGGCGGCACCGTCGGCAGCCAGGACTGGATGCAGACCGCACTGATCGCCAAGGCTGCCGGGATCAACCCGCGCGAGCTGCGTTACGTGGCACTCGAAGGCGGTGGTGAAATCGCCACGGCCCTGCTCGGCGGCCACATCCAGGTCGGCAGTACCGACATCTCCGACTCCATGCCGCACATCCAGAGCGGTGACATGCGTCTGCTCGCGGTGTTCTCGGACAAGCGTCTCGACGAACCGGAAATGAAGGACATCCCGACCGCTCGCGAGCAAGGCTACGACATCGTCTGGCCAGTGGTGCGCGGCTTCTACCTCGGGCCAAAAGTCAGCGACGAAGACTACGCCTGGTGGAAAGACGCGTTCGACAAACTGCTGGCTTCCGACGAGTTCGCCAAGCTGCGCGATCAGCGTGAGCTGTTCCCGTTCGCCATGACCGGCCCGGAACTGGACACCTACGTGAAGAAGCAGGTCGCCGACTACAAAGTGCTGGCCAAAGAGTTCGGCCTGATCCAGTGATCGTCTCTGTCTAGTGGCTGCGTCTCCTACGCGGGGACGCAGCACAGGAGCTCCCATGCTTATTCAACGCATTTTCGCCTCGGTGTTGCTGCTGGTGTGTGCCGGCCTGGCACTGATGGCGTGGCCGTACCAAGCGGCTTTTTCCTATGAACCGGTCGGTCCACGCGCCTTTCCGCTGCTGATGCTCGGCCTGATGGGCCTGGCGCTGCTGTACATGGTGTTTCGCCCGGCGCCGATCAAACACAACCCGGATGAGCCGCCGCTGGATCGCGAAACCCTGACCAAGATCGGTCTGTGCGTGGTGTTGTTGCTGGTGTTTGCCGGCACCTTCGAACCCCTTGGCTTCATTGTGGCCAGCATCATTACCGGCGTACCGATGGCCCGTCTCTATGGCGGCCGCTGGCTACCGAGCGTGGTGATCATCAGCCTGATGGCGGTTGGTCTCTATCTGCTGTTCGATCGCTTGATGGATGTTCCGCTGCCCCTCGGCCTGCTCAGCGTCCTGGAGAACTGATATGGATACCCTTGGCTATTTGGGTCAGGGCTTCGGCGTCGCGCTGAGCCCGTACAACCTGGTGACCGCACTGTGCGGCACCCTGATCGGCACCGTCGTCGGTCTGCTGCCGGGCCTTGGTCCGATCAACGGCGTGGCGTTGCTGATTCCGATCGCGTTCGCGCTCGGCCTGCCGCCGGAGTCGGCGCTGATCCTGCTCGCGGCGGTCTATCTGGGCTGCGAATACGGCGGTCGGATCAGCTCGATCCTGCTGAACATTCCGGGTGAAGCTTCCACCGTCATGACCACTCTCGACGGCTACCCGATGGCCCGCAAAGGTATGGCCGGTGTCGCGCTGTCGCTGTCGGCGTGGAGTTCGTTCATCGGCGCGTTCATCGCCACCTGCGGCATGGTCCTGTTTGCGCCGCTGCTGGCGAAATGGGCGATTGCCTTCGGACCGGCGGAATACTTCGTGCTGATGGTGTTCGCGATTGTCTGTCTCGGCGGCATGGCCGGTGATCGACCGTTGAAGACCTTTATTGCGGCGCTGATCGGTCTGTTCCTTTCCACCGTCGGCATCGACGCCAACAGTGGCGTGTACCGTTTCACCGGCGACAACATTCACCTGACCGACGGCATCCAGTTCGTGGTGTTGGTGCTGGGTCTGTTCTCGATCAGCGAAATCCTTCTGCTGCTGGAAAAAACCCACCACGGCCAGGAAGCGGTGAAAGCCACCGGCCGGATGATGTTCAACTTCAAGGAAGCGGCGTCGGTTTTCGTCGTCAACGTCCGCTGCGGCGTGCTCGGTTTCATCATGGGCGTGCTGCCCGGTGCCGGCGCAACGCTCGCCAGTGCCGTGGCCTACATGACCGAGAAGCGCATCGCCGGCACCAGCGGCAAATTCGGTGAAGGCGATCCCCGTGGTCTGGCCGCGCCGGAAACCGCTATCGGCGGCGCGGCGTGCGGCGCTCTCGTTCCGATGCTGACCCTCGGCGTTCCGGGTTCGGGCACCACGGCGGTGATGATCGGCGCGCTGTCGCTGTACAACATCACCCCGGGTCCACTGCTGTTCCAACAGCAACCGGACATCGTCTGGGGCCTGATCGCGTCGTTGTTCATCGCCAACGTGATGCTGGTGATCCTCAATATCCCGATGATCCGCGTATTCACCCGCATCCTCGCCGTGCCGAACTGGGCGCTGGTGCCGATCATCGCGATCATCACCGGCATCGGCGTTTACGCGGTGCACGCGACCACCTTCGATCTGTTCCTGATGATCGGTATCGGCATCTTCGGTTACATCCTGCGCAAGCTGGATTTCCCGCTGTCGCCGCTGCTGCTGGGCTTCATCCTCGGTGGCCTGATGGAGCAGAACCTGCGTCGCGCCCTGTCGATCTCCAATGGCGCGCTGGAGATTCTCTGGTCGAGTCCGATCACCTTCGGTTGCTGGATCCTCACCGCGATCATGCTGCTGATGCCGCTGATCCGCATCTGGCGCAAGCGTTCGGCGGCACGGCGCGTCATTGCCGATGTTTGATCGCTTGTCCCTGAAAGCCTGGTGGGGCACCCCGCTGGTCGGTCTGCTTGGCGGTTTCATCGCCAGCCAGATCGGCTGGCCGCTTCCGTGGATGGTCGGCTCGTTGCTGGCGATCATCCTGGTGCGCTGCCTGACGCCGTGGCAACTGGCGGAAATCCCTGGCGGGCGCAAGTGCGGCCAGTGGATCGTCGGCATCGGTATCGGCCTGCACTTCACCCCGTTGGTGATGGAACAGGTGCTCAGTCATTTCGGTTTGATTTTCTTCGGTGCATTGGTCACCAGCCTTTCGGCGGTGGTCGGCGTGTGGCTGATGCGCCGCACCGGCGAGGATCGCGCCACGGCTTTTTTCTCAAGCATGCCCGGTGGTTCCGGGGAGATGGTCAACCTCGGCGCGCGCAACGGTGCTCTGCTCAGCCATGTGGCGGCCGGGCAGAGTCTGCGGGTATTGGTGGTGGTGTTGTGCGTGCCGGCGGCGTTCAAGTATCTGCTCGGTGACGGCACGCCGATTTCTCACGCCGGCAGTGTCGATTGGCGCTGGCTGGCGATTCTGTTTCCGGCGGGCGCCCTGCTCGCCTGGCTCTGGCAGCGGCTGCGCCAACCCAATCCATGGCTGTTCGGGCCGTTGCTGGTCAGTGCGGCGGTGAGCATTACGTGGGATCTGCACATCGGTTTGCCCAATGGCGGCAGTCAGATCGGTCAATGGCTGATCGGCAGCGGTCTGGGCTGTCACTTCAATCGGCAGTTCTTCCGCCGCGCGCCGTCGTTCATGGGCCGGACGTTGATCGGCACCGCGCTGACCATGTTGATCGCGTCGCTGGCGGCGCTGGGCTTGAGTGCATTGACCCATCTGGATCTGCGTTCACTGACTCTGGGCATGATGCCGGGCGGGATTGCCGAAATGAGTCTGACGGCGGAGACCCTGCAACTGTCGGTGCCGCTGGTGACGGCGATGCAGGTGATGCGGCTGTTGTTTGTGCTGTTTCTGGCGGAGCCGTTGTTCAGGTATTGGAATCGTATTCCAGAGTCCTGACTGACTGATCGTTCCCACGCTCTGCGTGGGAATGCCTCAATGGACGCTCCGCGTCCGCTTTGGGACGCAGAGCGTCCCGGGCTGCATTCCTTTGCTGCGCGTGGGAACGATCTCAGGCGAGAGGTGGCAAGCGCCAGTCGATCGGCGTTTCGCCATTCTGTTCGAGAAACTTGTTGGTCCGGCTGAAATGCCCACAGCCCAAAAAACCCCGATAGGCCGACAACGGCGACGGATGCACCGAGGTCAGCACCAGGTGTTTGGTCGCGTCGATCAGCTTCTGCTTGCTCTGCGCATGGGCGCCCCAGAGCATGAACACCAGATGCGGCTGCCGTTCGCTGACCACTTCAATGATGCGGTCGGTGAAGTGTTGCCAGCCCTTGTCCTTGTGCGCGTTGGCGTTGGCGCGCTCAACCGTCATGGTGGTGTTGAGCAGCAGCACGCCCTGTTCGGCCCAGCTCTGCAGGTAGCCGTGGTTGGGAATGTCGATGTTGAGGTCGCGTTTCAGCTCTTTATAGATGTTGACCAGCGACGGCGGCGCCGGCACGCCCGGTTGCACCGAGAAGCACAGACCGTGGGCCTGGCCCGGGCCGTGGTAAGGGTCCTGGCCGAGAATCACCACTTTCACCTTGTCCAGCGGCGTTGAGTTCAGGGCATTGAAAATCATCGGTCCCGGCGGATAGATCTCCTTGCCGGATGCCCGCTCCTGCTGCAGAAAGCTGCGCAACTCTGCCATGTAAGGCTGGTCGAACTCAGCACGCAGTGCCTCCTTCCAGCTCGGTTCGAGTTTGATACGGTCGTCAGCAGTCATGGTCATTTCCGGCAAAAACAATGGGGCGAACCCTAGGAAAGCCGACCACGCTTGTCAATTAATCTGACGCAGATCCGGCACTTTCCCCCATAGCGATCATACTGATCGCTCAAATTCCCGATCGAGGTCACGATGAATCTGCACTTCGAAGAACTAACCGGCACCGACGGCGCCCGCATCGGCATCGCCAGCCTGGATGCCGAGAAATCGTTGAACGCGCTGTCCCTGCCGATGATCAACGCGCTCAGCGACAAATTGAACGCCTGGGCCACTGACCCGCAAATCGTCTGCGTGCTGCTGCGCGGTAACGGCAGCAAAGCCTTCTGCGCCGGTGGCGAAGTGCGCAGCCTGGTCGAAGCCTGCCGCGCTCACCCCGGCGAAGTGCCGCCGCTGGCCGCGCAATTTTTCAGCGCGGAATATCGCCTTGATTACAGCCTGCATACCTATCCGAAGCCGCTGATCTGCTGGGGTCACGGTTATGTGCTTGGCGGCGGCATGGGCCTGTTGCAGGGCGCGAGCACGCGGATCGTCACGCCGAGCAGCCGTCTGGCGATGCCGGAAATCACCATTGGACTGTATCCGGACGTTGGCGCCAGCTGGTTTCTTGCGCGGTTACCGGGCAAGCTCGGCTTGTTTCTCGGTCTGACCGGCGCGCATATCAACGGCCGTGATGCGCTGGATCTGGATCTGGCCGACCGCGTCCTGCTCGACGAACAGCAACCGCAATTGATCGAAGGCTTGCTGCAATTGAACTGGCAGGAACAGACCGCCATGCAGCTCAACAGCCTGCTCAAGGCTCTGCAGCAGGAAGCACTCGAACAAATGCCCGAAGCGCAGTGGCTGCCGCGTCGTCAGCAGATCGACGAACTGCTCGATGTCAGCGACGTTGCCTGTGCGTGGAAAGCCATCAGCCTGCACCGCGACAGCAGCGATCCGTTGATTGCCCGCGCGGCGAAAACCATGACCGAGGGCTCGCCGCTGACCGCGCATCTGGTCTGGGAACAGATCAGCCGCGCGCGGCACATGTCGCTGGCCGAAGTATTCCAGATGGAATACACCCTGAGCCTCAATTGCTGCCGTCATCCGGAATTCAGCGAAGGCGTGCGCGCGCGTTTGATCGACAAGGATCAGAAGCCGCACTGGCACTGGCCGGATATCAATAACGTGCCGGATGCGGTGGTCGAGGCGCACTTTCATAAAGTCTGGGAGGGGCGGCATCCCTTGGCGGATCTGACCCAGTATTGAGGTGACGCGTGGCCCGCGATGGCGACTGGATTGCCATCACGGGCCGGCTCAATCGGTCATCCTGTCAGACATTCAGTTCGTAGAACTCAATGATTTCCTTGATGGCCCGCTGCGCTTCATCGTCGCCCTTTATCAAAATATCCTCGACATCCCTTAATGGCGGAAGAGGATGCAGACGCTCGGCAATCTGCGTCGCGCTGTAGTCTTGAATCGCTGTTCCTTCGCTGACTCTTATGAAGCCAATAGCGCTTTCACCAGCGGCAAAATGACTGGAAACCCGGATTTTCGGCGCCATTCCGTAATCCACCACAATCACCAGATCATCGCGCTCACGATGAAACCTCAGGTTGTCGATCGTCAGCCTGCGTTCGGAAAAATCGATTCCATCCTGTCCGCCTCCGTTGTTGATGATCACGTCTCTGCCGAGGCCATCGTATCGGTAGAGATCATTTCCCGCGCCGCCGGTTAGCGTGTCATTGCCCGGCCCACCCAGCAGCAGGTCGTCACCGAGGCTGCCGGTGAGCACGTCATCCCCTTGCATGCCTCGGATCTCCCCCGCGCCGCTTATCGTGTCGTTGCCACGACCGCCCACGAGTGGCAGCGCTCGTCCGTCTCGCAAGGAAGTTGAAAGGGTGGGATGGTTGACGATGACACCCGTACGAAAAGTCTCGGGCGCAGGTCCCAGCTGACTTGATTCCAGGAGCTGCCTCAAACTTGCGACCGAGCCATCGGCGAACTTGACGAGCTCAATACCGGCGCCCTCAAGTTCACCGTTATGGGGCAAGACGATGCGGACTTTCTGTGTCCCGCCCCATTGGATATCGAGTGTCGGATGAAGCATTTTCGCTCTCGGCGGGTTGCGGTAAGCCGCGCGATCCGGGTTGGGCTCCAGCTCGACATGGGTGGTCTCTATCAGCGCAGCACCCCAGCTCAATTGCAGTGCATCGCGCTGCGCATCTGCTGGAAGAACGACCGTGTCCTGATCGATCAATCCGTACTCGTCTTTCCACCCCGCTACGCCAACTTCTGCTCGGTGGAAAACAGGGTTGAGCACGTCCGCAATCGTGGTTGTCGCCCCGGCATGCGCTTGCACGATGTAAGTGTCGGCGCCGTCTTCGCCGTAGAGCCAGTCATCACCCGAGCCGCTGAGCAGATAGTCGGCGCCCTCGGAGCCGAGCAAGGTATCGTCACCTGCACCTGCGGATAAAAACGCGCCCGGTGTTCTGTCGCCGACAGTGCCATAGTCAAGTGGGGAGCCTGCATAAGCGACGATCAGATCATCACCCGCGCCGCCGTGGAAAACGTTTTCCACTTCAACGTTGACTCGCCCGCCGGCATCGTCGCCATGGACGATTTTGCGTTTGATCGTTTCAGTTGTGACATCCCAGCGAAACGCCTTGGGCACTGTTGCGCCCGAACTGAAGCTTGCCGCCGGATAGACGTACCAGCCTTCAAGCGCGCCGGATTCCTTTCGGTCTTCAACCAATACGTCGCCCGTATTGAAGGAAAACCCGTTGGCCGAGCCGGATCGATAATAGCGAGGCGCCTGACTTGAGGAGGCGATTGCTCCCTCGGCTTTCACCGGTTTATGTTCGACACGGGTTGTGGTTGTCGACTGCCTTTCACTGACCACAGCGTGCCCTGCATCAGCCTTCATCCATGGCGGCGTTTCAGACAGTGTTACTGCGTCGACGCTGTCCTCGCTCAGCTCGGTGTGAGTGGTGTAACCGGTGTCGCTGGTGGTGACATGACTGCGCACCCAGACGCCTTGCTCATTCAAGGTAAAACCTGTGGCGTGTTTGCGGGCAGAGCGTTTTGACTGGATTTGCGCGAGGAACTCATCGGTCCAGTTGACCGCTTGAACAGACGCCACCGGGCCTTGCGCCGCAGCGGTCACATCATCTGGCTTAACCGGATCCGCAACTTTGCTTTCAGGGGTTGCCGGGGCGGTGACAAGTTCTGGTACGGGTGATTCGGCCGTCTCTATCGGTGGCAATGTTTTGCGCAGGACATCTGCGTAATCAAGTACCACGCCGTCGCTGAAACTGAATGTGGAATCCTTCCACTTCTCGTGATTCTTGATGAGTATCGCGTCGCCTGTGCCATTGGCCAGTCGCAACACCGTACCGACGGAAACTTCGATAACGTCGGCCTTCAGACTTTGCGCGCAAAACCCTGCACCGAACCTGATGATGTTGCGGCCGCCGGCATCGGTGACGATATCCAGGCCGTCGCCAGCGCCGAAATAGTAGATGTCGGCGCCATCCATGCCATCCAGCACGTCAGCACCGGGACCGCCATCAAACACGTTGTCACCGGAATCACCGCGAAGGTAGTCCGTCCCTTCCCCGCCCAGCAGGGTGTCGTTGCCACCGCCTCCGAGCAGCGTGTCGTTACCTGAGCCACCGTGCAGATAATCGGCATTCTGCTCGGCCTCAGCGCTGTTTTCGTAATCGCCGGCAAGAATGTCGTCACCCGCGCCGCCGTACAGCGTGTCGGCACCGAAACCACCCTGTAACGTATCGTTTCCTTCGCCGCCCTGAAGCACGTCATTGTTGCTTCCGCCCGGCTGCAGGTCAGACACATCGCCATCGAGAAAATCCGCCCCTGCGCCACCCGCCAGCGTATCCGCGCCGCCCATGCCGCGCAGGGTGTCATCCCCCGCGCCGCCATCGAGAAAGTCGTTGCCGTGATAGCGAACCGGATGCTCAGGGCTATCGCCGATCAGATCGTCATTACCTTCGCCGCCGAAGAGCAAATCATCGCCACCGCCGCCCCAGAGCGTGTCATCGCCGGAGCCACCGTCCAGCAGATCATCGCCAAAAAAATGCGCGGCATCGCCTTCGACGCCGTCCAGTACGCCGTCATCACCCTGCAAAATGTCGTTGCCAGGGCCGCCATACAGCGCGTCGCTGCCACCGTTACCGGCGAGCCGGTCATCACCGCTACCGCCGTCCAGCACATCGTTGCCATGGTGTTTGCTGGGTAGCCCACCGCCCCAATCGAGGTTGTCGCCGAGCATTACGTCGTTGCCGCTGCCACCGGTCAGGGTGTCGTCACCTTGATCGCCTTTGAGAAAATCGTCGTCAGCTCCGCCGTCAAGCAGGTCCTCACCCCAGCCGCCGTTGATAATGTCCTTGCCGCCCTGCCCGTACAGCACGTCGTCACCGCCCTCGGGCGCACTGTTTATCGAGGCCTTAGAATAGACCGCTCGGTGACTGGTTACACCGCGAGCTATGGGGACGTCAGCGCGTTTGACCGCCCAACCTTGTTCCAGTGCACCGGTGGTTTCGTCTCCGGATAACACATCGTCGCCAGCACCGCCGATCAAGGTATCCCGGTCATTACCACCGAGCAGAACATCTCGGGATGCCGTACCGATAAGCAAATCGTCACCTTGCCCGCCGTCGAGCCAGTCTCCGCGACTTGCCTTGCCCTTGGCGTCACCGTCGGCCATAGCTTTTTCGAGCGTCGTCTGCTTGTCGCCGAATAACCGATCGTCTCCAGCCTTGCCGAACAATCGATCAGAACCACCCAAGCCGAGAATGACGTCGTCTGCGGCGGAACCGTAAAGTACGTCGGCCTTGTTGCGCTGTTTTACCTGGGGCAGCAGCACCACGTTGCCCAGTTCATCAAAGGAGGGCTGATCGCCGGGGACACTCGGATCTGTGTCTTTGGCTTTCCAGTCGCCCTGAAGCGTCAAAGCCGCAGCAGTGAGCGGCTGCCCCTCATATTCAGGGAGGCGGATGCCAAGCATCCCGGGCTGGAAGTTTTTGATCACCACCAGATCGCCCTGGCCGTATTTGATGTTGAGGGTGTTTTCAACAAGCGCCAGGGTGATGGACCGATCCTCGGTAGACCAGATATTGCTCAGAGGCGCGCGGCGTTTGAGATGGGGAATCGGCGCGCCGTTGATCCGCAGTTGCCCATCGGCGTTGGCATCAAGAATCTCGTCGATGCCATCGCCGCTGGCGAATTCATAACGGTCGTTGCCTTCGCCCCCAATCAAGGAGTCGTTACCCTTTCCTCCGAGCAGAACATCGTCACCGGCCATCCCGTACAACTCATCATTGCCGTCACCTCCGGTAAGCGAGTCATTGCCGCGACCACCTTCAATAACATCGTGACCGGCCATCCCATGGATCGAGTCATTGCCCACGCCGCCATACAGATGATCGGCATTTGCGCCGCCGGCGAAAGATCGCCCACCGTCATCACCGAACATGGCCAGCGGGTTCAGCACTCCGGTGGTCATCGGCGCCTGTTTGCCTGAGGCGAGATCGGAGTAGGAAAACTGCTGCAGCGAGTGTTCTCCAAACGAGCCTTGGGTTCGGGCAATCAACCGCGCCAGCATTTGCGCTCGATCCGCCAGCCACTGCGCGGTGATAAAGCCTTCGCCAGTGTGCGGATCGTAAAGCTCGAGGTTGCGATCGGGATAACCGTCGGCTCGTTCTATGACGACTTCACTGAGTTGCTGCAAAGAGTTGCGCAACGCCAGACCGAGCGGCGTCGCCTCGCCTGCCAGTTTCGCCCATGCATTGGCATTGCCGAACTCGCTTATTGTCCGGGTGACGATGCTTTGCGACTGCTCTGGGGAAAATGCCGAGAAGAACGCGTAAGCGTTGCTGGCGAAGGTGTCGTTGGTGGTGGGTATGGCAGCAGAATCGCCGTCGTACGTGCGCTTGAACATGTCGAGAAATTCGTTCTGGCCGTAGCGCAATATCAGCTCGACCACGGCGGCAACAGGCGTGCCTTTGACTACATGCTGAATCAGCGGATTCACACTGCCACTGGCCAGCGCGATGTTGATTTGCTCGGGTACGACCGAGAGCAGACTTTGCAGTGGATTGATGCCGAAATTGCTGATCGCCGCTTGCAGGCCGACGCTGTAGGCGTCGATGGCGAAGAGAATGTTTTTATAGTCGTCGAGCCGGTTGGGCTTTGCCTGGATGGGTGGGCCGCCATCTTCCGCATCCGGGTCGCCCGCAGAGACCAGTCTCCACGTTTCATAGGGAGGTTTACCGCCCAACAGGCTGAATCCGACTGTTCCAGACCAACCAGAGTTACGTTTCACGGCGGTGTCGTCCTCCCCGCAAACCTCCTTGAACAGGGCCTCGCCAATCGCGCTGGCGTCGATTTCTGCGATCTGGCTGATTGACGGCACGGTCCAGGGTGCCAGTTGACCGGCAAGGGATCCGTTGATCAGGGTATTGATGAAGTTGACGGCAACCTGGTTGGATGAAAGCTGCATCAGGTCTTCACTGAAAATTGTATTCAGTCTCAGTTCACCCTGGCGGGAGGTGTAACCACGAATCAGGGCAGAGTAGGCACCGTTTCCACCGTTGGCATCAATGGCCACGGCAAGCCAGAGTCTGGCGCTTTTCAGCACGTCTCCAGCCTCTTTATCGGCAGCTGCAACGTCAGAAACTTTTTCACCAATAATGTCGAATAGCTTTTGGTACAGGGGGGCGCAGCTTGCCCCTGCTAATTCCAATGCAATGTACTCCACACCCTCAGAATTTAATGTCATGCCTTTGCAACTATTTGCCGCATTGAAAATTTCGGATTTTTCCATATCGTTAAAAACATAACTCATTGTTACTTCCTTGTAATAACAGAGCGTGAAAGATAATCACTGAGATACTTGAGCATCTCAGGTGCTTCGCGTAATGACGACAGACCAAGACCTACACTACCGTGCCCTCCAGCGAAGTCGAAGTTATCCAGATTGACCGTGCAGAAGAAATTCAGCTTGCCGAAATCCAGATTCTCCAATTCAGCCCTACCAAAACCTGCCAGCTTTTTGTCAGTCAGTTGCTCTTCGGAAGCCGGGCGAATCAAGCCGTCACACTTGATCAGCCGAGGGGTTCCGTCTCGCCGCGGCCAACCTGCAATGACAAAATTTCGTACGGATGACACATTCTTGAAATGCGGTGGCGGAGCATTCAGCCAAACTTCCAGCCCCGGATAATTCTTAAGTTTCACAATCAACTCATCCGGCCAGTTGACGTGCCGATAACCCCGTTCATGGGGCTCGGTAGTTTCCTTCCTGGTAAAAAGCCCGGCATTCAATTTATAGAGCCGCCAGCTTTCGGGGATCGGTTCCAGGCGCTGATTCTGGTGCCGATGCAGCCCCGTCCCGGTCCACCAGAAAAGGCCCTTCAGAGCAATCGCCAGACACGCTTTCTTGTTCACCATCTCAGGCATGCCAACGTAAAACTCAGGGACTAGCGTCTTATCTATATAGGCGCCGCCTAATATCGGCACTTGCTTCATGCTCGCCAGCTTGTTCTGGCAAGCTTTCTCGTTTGCATGGTGAATAGCCGCCGACTCGGCAGATTGTTCTTTGCGAATATAAAATTCCGCTACGCAATAACAGACATAAAAGAACAATCCATACTTCGATAACCTTTTAAACCACTTGATCGCCTGCTTACGCGACTTCCTGGACATTTCAAACCTCCCGCTCGAACGGCGGAACGGTTGGTATGTCGTTATGCCCGGATATCGCGCTTGCAAAAATCTCAAAATATTGGCTCACGCCCGATTCCACACTGAACCGACCTGCCGTCAACTTCGCGGCGCTGGCAAGACCATCGAACTCACCTGCCGACTTCAAAACCTTGCTGACACTTCTGGCAATTCCTTGATGGTCGAAGAAATCCACCAACACGCCATTAGCCCCATCGACAATGACTTCCCTTACCGGAGCCGTATCCGACGCAACAACCACACAACCAGACGCCATCGCCTCCAGTAACGACCACGACAAGACAAACGGATACGTCAAGTAAACATGGACTTTGGAACATGCGAGAACCGCGCGGTAAGTCTGGTAAGGAAGTTTCCCTGTGAAATGCACTCTGGAGTGATCGAAACTGACCTCCGCCTCCATCCTGCTGCGCCAATCCGGGTACCCGACCGGCTTACTCCCATAACTGACACCATCACCGCCAACCACGATGATCTGCGCATCGGGGCACTCGGCCTGAATAAGCGGGATCGCTCGCATGAAACTGTGAAAGCCGCGATAAGGCTCAAGGTTTCTGGCGACATAGGTAACGATCGGCTGTCCGGCTTTGAGCTCGATTCCATTGGGCAATCTGACTGCCCCGACTTTCGCCGGGTCTGAACGTTGAATCACACCTTCGTGAATGACCCGAATCGCCGACCGGTAAGCGGCCGGAAACAGGCTGCGCTGCCACTGCGTAGGCGCGATTGCGATATCACATTGTTGAAGATTCAACAGATGCAGCGAGTTGAGCACGCGCAGCCGTGACGACTCCCTCGCGGCTCGCCGGAATTCAGGGTCGAACCCGCAATCGGCGCCCTGCGCTCGATAGTAATACTCGCAATAGTGAATCAGCGGCGTATCGGCATAGACATCCTTGGCAAACAGCGTCTCCCCCCATCCGGGATGAGCAAGAATGACATCTGGCTGATAACCCGAACGCTTCAGCCTGCCCAGGATTTCAAAAACCTTCTGACCGTCGATCACCGCTTGTTCATAGCGGATCAGATAGGGGTGAATATTGCCGGGCGCTCGGCTGGTCGCTCGATATCGATGGATTTGCACACCGGCGACGCCCGGTGCCGTGTCCCGACCTATCGCCACAACCTCATCACCGCGCTCCAGCGCTGCCAGCACCACATGACGGAACTGACCGGGAAAATTTTGATGAATAACCAGTAGCTTCATAGCGCTGAACGTCCATTTTTCGCCGCTATCGAGCTGAGGATTGCTCGCCTCGTTCGGCATCCACGAACGCTACCAAACACCACAAAATGAAACTGTAGGACGCTTCCGGGATTGCCTTGGGAGATGGCCCACGGAAGGACTTTTCGACGGGCAAAAAAAAGCGGCGCATCATGCGCCGCTTTTTTATTTACGGTCAGTTACCAGCGGTTACCACGGCCGTTGTAGTCACGGCGACCGCTGTGACGATCATAGTTGCCTCGACCCCGGTGGTCATTGTCCCAACCGCCGCGACGGTGGCCGTCCCAGCGTCCGCGATCATTGCCGTGCCAGCGACGGCTTTCGTAATGACGCGGGGCCGGTTGATAGTGCCGCGGCGCCTGGTAATACCGCGGTTGCTGGTAGTAACGCGGCGCTGGCTGGTAGTAGCGCGGCTGAGTGTAATAAGTGCCGCCGCTGCGGTAATAGGAGCCGCCACCGCTGTAATAGGCCGGTGCGGGTGATGTGTAGACCTCTGACCTGTAGTAGCTGTCTCCATAGGAATAAGGAACGCATCCGCCAAGGGAAAAAAGCATCACGGCAAGCAGTACGATTCGGCGATACATGGCGGCCTCCTGGACCGCGGGTTGGCCACACCAGCGACGCTGGCAGGCGACCGTCAGCAATTGCTGACTGTCGAAGAATCAGACAGCGGTTTCGGAATCTGGTGCGTTCCTGCAACAAGTTGAAACAAGTGATTATGAAATCTTGTTTATCCGCAAAATCAGCGACCAGTGATGCGTAAACGCGCTGCATGACGGTGCAACCGCGCACCACCACGATGCGCTGTCGCTCGCCCCGCTCACCTCGGCAATCCAGCACATCCCCGCCGCAGAGGCCTCGGCCCGACTTGGCACGCCTCTCGCTTTAGCAAACCCGTGCAGGAGTCATCACAGGTTCGCGGCACCACAATTTGCAATGGCTGACTAGGGTTCCGGCTCGCAATCGCGAGTGGCTGGTCCGAGAGTTGGCGACCTCCAGTTGAGGTTACACGGCGGGACAAAAGCCCGGGAGACAAGCCACCGTTCGCGGTGCCGCGTTGCCTTCCTGTCCGCCCTCGATCAACTGGAGAATCCGCAATGATCCGACTACGTTTCCCCGCCCTGCTCGCCGCCGCCTTCGCCGCGCTCATCAGTACGCAATCTTCCGCCGCCCAGAAAGACCACTTCAGCGTGTGCTGGACGATCTACGCCGGCTGGATGCCATGGGAATACGCCGGCAGCCAGGGCATCGTCGACAAATGGGCGAAGAAATACGGGATCAAGATCGACGTCGTGCAGCTCAACGACTACGTCGAATCAATCAACCAGTACACCGCCGGCCAGTTCGACGGCTGCACCATGACCAACATGGATGCGCTGACCATTCCCGCTGCCGGTGGCGTCGACAGCACCGCGTTGATCGTCAGCGACTTCTCCAACGGCAACGACGGCATCGTGCTCAAAGGCGAAGGTAAAAAAGTCGCTGATCTGAAAGGCATGGACGTCAATCTGGTCGAGCTGTCGGTCTCCCATTACCTGCTGGCTCGCGCGCTGGACTCGGTGGACCTGACCGAGAAAGACCTGAAGGTGGTCAACACCTCCGACGCCGACATTGCCGCCGCATTCAACACCGACGACGTCAACGCCGTGACCACCTGGAACCCGATGCTCTCGGATATCAAAGCCAAACCCGGCGTCACCGAAGTGTTCAATTCCAGCCAGATTCCCGGCGAGATCATGGACATGATGGTGGTCAACAGCGCCACCCTCAAAGACAACCCGGCGCTCGGTAAAGCGCTGACCGGCGCGTGGTTCGAAGTGGTCGCTTTGATGGACGCAAAAAATGCTGCGAGCAAAGCTGCGCTGGAACACATGGCCAAGGCCTCTGGCACCGATCTGGCAGGGTTCCAGGCGCAACTGGACACCACAAAACTGTTCGCCACGCCAAGCGAAGCGCTGAATTTCGCCACCAGCAAACAACTGCCGGACACCATGCGCAAGGTCGCTGAGTTCTCCTTCGAGCACGGCCTGCTCGGCGAAGGCGCGAAAGACCCGAGCGCGGTGGGCATGTCCTTCGCCAACGGCGTGACCAGCGGCGACACCGCCAACCTCAAGCTGCGTTTCGATCCGACCTACGTGCAGATGGCCGCCGACGCCAAGCTGTAAGCCACGGAGGATTTGGCCATGCGCCTGATCAATCGCCACCCCGATCGCCCGAGTCGCCTGTTGCTGGTGATCCTGCCGTTCGCGCTGGTGCTGTTCGCCTACTTCACAGGCTCGGCCGAGCGCCTGGCGGACAACCCCAACGACAAACTGCTGCCCAGCGCCGTGCAGATGAGCGACGCGGTAAAACGCCTGGCCTTCAACGCCGACAGCCGCACCGGTGAATATCTGTTGTGGCAAGACACCGCGTCGAGTCTGCGCCGTTTGGCCATCGGCCTCGGCATCGCGGCGCTGGCGGGTCTTTGCCTCGGTACAGCGGCGGGCACCCTGCCGCTGTTCGGCGCGCCGTTGTCGCCGATGCTGACGGTGCTGTCGATGGTGCCACCGCTGGCGATCCTGCCGATTCTGTTCATCGTCTTCGGCTTGGGCGAGTTATCGAAAGTCATGCTGATCGTGATTGGCATCACCCCGGCGCTGGCTCGGGATCTGGAACAGCGGGCCCGTGACATTCCGGTCGAACTGCTGATCAAGGCGCAGACCCTCGGCGCCTCGACCTGGACGCTGATGCTGCGCGTGGTCTTGCCGCAGCTGTTGCCGCGCTTGCTGATCTCGCTGCGCTTGATGCTCGGTTCGGCGTGGCTGTTCCTGATTGCCGCCGAAGCGATCGCCTCCACCGATGGCCTCGGCTACCGGATCTTTCTGGTGCGGCGCTACCTGGCGATGGATGTGATCCTGCCCTACGTGGTGTGGATCACCCTGCTCGCCTGGCTGATGGACTGGGGCTTGAAACAGCTGACCCAGCGCGCTTTCCCTTGGTACGAGGGTGCGGCGAAATGAGCTTCATCACAGTAAAAAACGTCTGGCAGCAATACGCCGATCAAGTGGTTCTGGAAGGCTTGAACCTGAGCGTCAACGAAGGCGAGTTCTGCACCTTGGTCGGCGCCTCCGGTTGCGGCAAATCGACCTTCCTGCGCCTGCTGCTCGGCCAGGAAAGCGCCAGTCGCGGGGAGATTCTGCTCGACGGCCAGCCCTTGGCCAGCGAGCCGGATGCCAGCCGTGGCGTGGTCTTTCAACGCTACTCGGTGTTCCCGCACCTGAGCGTGCTCGACAACGTCGCCCTCGGTCTCGAATTGCCGCGCGCGCCCTTGCTTGGCCGGCTGTTCGGCAACGCCAAACGCGAAGCGCGCGAGCAGGCGGCAGCACTGCTGACAAAAGTCGGCCTCGGCCATGCGCTGGACAAGTACCCGGCACAGCTGTCCGGCGGCATGCAGCAACGCTTGGCCATCGCTCAGGCGCTGATCATGAAGCCGCGCGTGTTGTTGCTCGATGAGCCCTTCGGCGCGCTTGATCCGGGCATCCGCAAGGACATGCACGCGCTGCTGCTGGAGCTGTGGCGCGAGACGCAACTGACGGTGTTCATGGTCACCCACGACCTGTCCGAGGGCTTCAGCCTCGGCACGCGCCTGCTGGTGTTCGACAAGGTGCGCCTCGACCCGCACGCCCCCGGCGCCTATGGCGCCCGCATCACCTACGACATCCCGTTGAACAGCGACCGCCGCGCCCAGCGCGCCGCCGTCGAGGCCCTGCCGCTGCCGCTGGCGGGCACCCTTCGCACTGCTTGAGAGGACTGCTCCAATGACTGATTCAATCCAACTATTCCCACCCTTCGCTGAAGAAATGCTGCCGGGCGGCGGCCACCGTTCGTTCGTGCTCAAGCGCGGCCAATTGCTGCGCCTGACCGACCTGCGCGGTGGCGCTAACGTCAGCCTGACCTTGCTCAATGCCAATGAAAAAACCGAGCGATTGAACCTGCCCGACAGCCTCAAATGCCAACACACCGCCAAGCTCACTGCCGGCCACTGCCTGTACTCGGACATGGGCCGCGTGCTCGCCGCGATCACCGCCGACACCTGCGGCTGGAGCGACAGCCTCGGCGGCGTGCTCTGCGCGCAAGAAGTCGCCGAAAAATACGGCCAGGGCCGCTACCAGGAACTGCGCAACGGCTTCTTTCGCAATGGCACCGACAACCTGCTGGTGGAGCTCGGCAAGTGGGGCCTGGGCCTGTCCGACCTGCTGATGACCCTGAATCTGTTCAGCCGCGTGAACGTCGATGAGGCCGGGCGTTTCCACTTCGTCGAAGGCAACTCGAAGGCCGGTGACTACATCGAGTTGTATGCGCCGATGGACACCCTGGTGGTGCTCACCGCCCTGCAACATCCGATGGACCCGTCCCCCGAATACGCCCCGAAACCCTTGAAGCTGAGCTGGATGAACGCCGACGCCAGCGTCGCCGAACACTGCCGCACTTCGCGCCCGGAAAACGAGCGCGGCTTCATCAACACCGACCGTTTGTTCGCCTGAGGATCGCAGCCATGTCACTCGCAATCGCCACTTCGCACAAGCAAGCCGACAGCGCGATCTACCGCGCGACCATTCCCGCCGGCGAGCCCTGGCTGATGGAGGTCAAGGCCGGGCAGACCCTGCGCATCCTCGATCTGGAAGGCAATCAGGCCGTCGACACTTTGTTTTACAGCCTCGCCAACCCCAAGGAACGCTACGACGTGCAACGCACCTTGCGCCGGCAGAACAGCGTCTACCTGAGCACCGGCAGCGTGCTGTATTCCAACCTCGGCCAGCCGATGCTGACCATCGTTGCCGACACCTGCGGGCGCCACGACACCCTCGGCGGCGCCTGCGCGCAAGAGAGCAACACCGTGCGCTACGCCCTGGAAAAACGCTACATGCACAGCTGCCGCGACAACTACCTGCGCGCCTGCGCCCACGACGGTCGATTGAGCAAGAGCGACATCGGGCCGAACATCAATTTCTTCATGAACGTGCCAGTGACGGCGGATGGCGGGCTGACCTTCGAGGACGGTATTTCCGCGCCGGGCAAGTACGTTGATTTGCGCGCGGAGATGGACGTCATCGTGCTGATTTCCAACTGCCCGCAGTTGAACAACCCGTGCAATGCCTACAACCCGACCCCGGCGGAGTTGCTGGTATGGAATTGACCATCAGCCGTTTACGCCGTTGGCTCTTTGCCCTGTGCCAGGCGCGTTCCGGGCAGTGCCTGAAATCCACCAGACAACCCTGAACGCTGTGGGAGCGAGCCTGCTCGCGAATGCGCCGTGTCATTCAGCATTGATGTGGCTGATCCACCGCCTTCGCGAGCAGGCTCGCTCCCACAGGGGGGTTGTGGTGGGTTTGAGTGAAGTGTGTTTTTTCCATCCGGGACGGCCCGGATGTCTGTCGAAAAACAGCGGGACGGCCCGCTCCCCCTTCAGGGGTTATGCCATGTTCGAAAAAATCCTGATCGCCAACCGTGGCGCGATTGCCTGTCGCATCCTGCGCACGATCAATGTGCTGAAGGCCCAAGGCGTCGCCGTGTACTCAGAAGCCGATGCTGCCAGCCTGCACATCTCCCAGGCCGCTGAAGCGCACAGCCTCGGCGAAGGCGCGGCGTCCGCGACGTATCTGGCCGTCGATAAAATCCTCGCTATCGCCAAACAAAGCGGCGCCACCGCCATTCATCCCGGCTACGGATTTCTCTCGGAAAACGCAGCGTTCGCCGAAGCCTGCGAAGCGCAGGGCATCGCCTTCATCGGGCCGACGCCGGAGCAATTGCGGGTGTTCGGCCTCAAGCACACTGCTCGCGCGTTGGCCAGACGGCACGGCGTACCCATGCTCGAAGGCACCGACCTGCTCGACAGCCTCGATTGCGCGCTGAGCGCCGCCGAACAGGTCGGCTACCCGGTGATGCTGAAAAGCACCGCTGGCGGCGGTGGCATCGGCATGCGCGTGTGCCGCAGCGCCAGTGAATTGAGCGAATCATTCGAAGCGGTGAAACGCCTCGGCCAGAACAACTTCAGCGACGCCGGCGTGTTCATCGAAAAGTACATCGAACGCGCGCGGCATCTGGAAGTGCAGGTGTTCGGCGACGGCTGCGGTGAAGTCGTCGCTCTCGGCGTGCGCGACTGTTCGGTGCAGCGGCGCAACCAGAAAGTCCTCGAAGAAACCCCGGCGCCGAACCTGCCCGAAGGCATGGCCGATGAGCTGTGCGCAGCGGCGATCAAACTGGCGCAAGCGGTGAATTACCGCAGCGCCGGCACCGTCGAATTCGTCTTCGACAGCGAAGCCCAGCGCTTCTATTTTCTCGAAGTGAACACGCGCTTGCAGGTCGAGCACGGCGTTACCGAACAGGTGTGGGACGTGGATCTGGTGCGCTGGATGATCGAGCTGGCCGCTGGTGATCTGCCGCCGCTGAACGAGTTGTATCAAGGCCTGGAACCGCAGGGCCATGCGATTCAGGCACGTCTGTACGCGGAAGATCCGGGGCGTGATTTCCAGCCGAGCCCGGGCCTGCTGACCGGTGTGCAATTTCCGCCCGCCAACGGCGTTGAGTTGCGTATCGACACCTGGGTCGAGGCCGGCGTGGAAATCCCGCCGTATTTCGATCCGATGATTGCCAAGCTCATCGCGTGGGCGCCGACTCGCGAACAGGCTCGCGCCGAACTCCATCAGGCATTGGGCGATAGCCTGTTGTACGGCGTGGAAACCAACCGCGACTATCTGCGGCAGATTCTGCTCGATGCTCCATTCGCCAGCGGCCAGCCGTGGACCCGTTGTCTGGAAAATCTGCTGTATCACGCCAACACCTTCGAAGTGCTCAGCGCCGGCACGCAGACCAGCGTGCAGGACTATCCCGGACGCCTCGGCTATTGGGCCGTCGGCGTGCCACCCTCGGGGCCGATGGACAGCCGAGCGCTGCGCCTGGGCAATCGTCTGCTCGGCAATGAACAAGGCGCCGCCGCACTGGAGATCACCATGAGCGGGCCGATCCTGCGCTTCAATTGTGACGCGGTGGTCGCGGTGACCGGCGCGCCGATTGCCTTGACCCTTGACGCTGAACCGGTGCCGATGAACACCGCGCTGCTGATCCCGGCCGGCGCGACGTTGCAACTGGGCAGCATCAGCGGCGCCGGCGCGCGCAGTTATCTGTGCCTGCGCGGCGGCTTGCAGGTGCCGGATTATCTGGGCAGCAAAAGTACCTTCACTCTCGGCCAGTTCGGCGGGCATGGCGGTCGCGCGTTGAGGGCCGGTGACGTGTTGCATGTGCCGGCATTGACCGAGCGCAGCGTCGGCCAGCAACTGGCCGAACAGCACATCACGGCGCTGCCGAGCGTGCGCCAGATACGGGTGATCTACGGCCCGCACGGCGCGCCGGAATACTTCAGCGAAAACTACATCGCCACATTCTTCGCGACCCAGTGGGAAGTGCATTTCAACTCCAGCCGCACCGGCGTGCGCCTGATCGGACCGAAGCCTGAGTGGGTGCGTGAGGATGGCGGTGAAGCGGGTCTGCACCCGTCGAACATCCATGACAATCCGTATGCGATTGGCGCGGTGGATTTCACCGGGGACATGCCGGTGATCCTCGGCCCGGATGGCCCGAGCCTGGGTGGGTTTGTCTGCCCGGTGACGGTGATCGAGGCGGACCTGTGGCAGCTGGGACAGCTCAAGGCGGGCGATAAAATTCAGTTCATTCCCGTCGACCTCAACACCGCCCGCGATCTCGCCCTGAAATGGGATGCCCCCTGTGGGAGCGAGCCTGCTCGCGAAAGCGTCGGCAAAGACAAATCGATATTGACTGACACGGCCTCTTCGCGAGCAGGCTCGCTCCCACAGGGTTTGGTGTCGCCTGTGGTGTTGGCGTTGGGCCAAGGCGATCAGCGACTGGTTGCACGGGTTTCTGGCGACACTCATTTACTGCTGGAAATCGGCGCGCCGGAGCTCGATCTGGTCCTGCGCTTTCGCGCCCACGCGCTGATGCAGGCGCTGGAAAGCCAAGCCCTGCATGGGGTGATCGACCTCACCCCGGGCATTCGCTCGCTGCAAGTGCACTACCAGCCCGAGCAACTGCCGCTGGCCGATCTGCTCGGCATCATCGCCGGCGAATGGGACGCGGTGTGCGCCGCCAAGGACTTGCAAGTGCCGTCGCGCATCGTGCACTTGCCGCTGTCGTGGGACGACCCGGCCTGTCAGTTGGCGATCGAGAAATACATGACCACCGTGCGCAAGGACGCGCCGTGGTGCCCGAGCAATCTGGAGTTCATCCGGCGCATCAACGACCTGCCGAATCTCGACGAAGTGCAGCGCACGGTGTTCGATGCGAGTTATCTGGTGATGGGCCTTGGCGACGTTTACCTCGGCGCGCCGGTGGCCACGCCGCTCGACCCGCGTCATCGTCTGGTGACCACCAAGTACAACCCTGCACGCACCTGGACCGCCGAAAATTCGGTGGGCATCGGCGGCGCCTACATGTGCGTGTACGGCATGGAAGGCCCGGGCGGTTATCAGTTTGTCGGGCGCACTCTGCAGATGTGGAATCGCTATCGCGAAGTCGCCGCGTTCGATGGCAAACCGTGGCTGCTGCGCTTCTTCGATCAGATCCGCTTCTACCCGGTCAGCGCCGAAGAACTGCTGCGTATCCGCCGTGATTTCCCGCTGGGGCGCTTTGATCTGAACATCGAACACAGCCAGCTCAACCTCGCCGACTATCAGGCATTTCTCTGTAAGGAAGCCGAGGGCATCAGCGCTTTCCGTGCGCAGCAACAGGGCGCGTTCAAGGCTGAACGCGAGCGCTGGATCGCCAGCGGCCAGGCGCATTTCGACAGCGAAGAAGCCGTGCCTGACGCCAGCGAAGAAGCACCGCTGCAAAGCGGTGAACACAGCGTTGACAGCCACATCGCCGGCAATCTCTGGCAGGTGCAGGTCGAGGCTGGTCAGCGTGTCGCGGCGGGCGATGTGCTGGTGATTCTCGAGTCGATGAAGATGGAAATCCCTGTGCTCGCGCCGCTGGCCGGCGTGGTGCGAGAGATCCGCGTGCAACCCGGTTCGGCGGTGCGCGCCGGACAACGGGTGGTGGTGCTGGAACTCGACTGAAGCCATTTTTTATAAGGATCAACCGATGAATCTGCAACTCGATGCACTGCGCCAGGCCTATCGCAATGGCGACACCACACCGCGCCAACTGCTGCTGCAATTGCGCGAAAAAGCCGCTGCGCTGAATCCCGACTATCACCTGTTCATCCACCTGCTCAGCGTCGATGAACTGGAGCCGTATCTGGCCGCCCTCGACGGTCGTGACCTCGACAGCCTGCCGCTATATGGCGTGCCATTCGCGATCAAGGACAACATCGATCTGGCCGGCATTCCCACCACAGCCGCGTGCCCGGCGTTTGCCTATGTGCCGCAGCAGTCGGCGACCATCGTCGAGCAACTGTTGGCGCTGGGGGCGATCCCGCTGGGCAAGACCAATCTCGATCAGTTCGCCACCGGCCTCAATGGCAGCCGCTCGCCTTATGGTGCGTGCCCGAACAGCGTATTGCCCGAATATCCGTCCGGCGGCTCCAGCGCCGGCTCGTCACTGGCGGTGGCGCTGGGCCTGGCCAGTTTTGCCTTGGGCACTGACACCGCCGGTTCCGGGCGAGTGCCGGCGGCGCTGAATAATCTGGTGGGTTTGAAGGCGAGCAAAGGCCTGATTTCCACCGCTGGCGTGCTGCCGGCGTGCCGCACGCTGGACTGCGTAACCACCTTCACCGCGACCGCCCGTGAGGCCAGTCAGTTGCTGGCGTTGACGGCCAAACACGATCCTCGCGATGAGTACAGCCGAGGCAACCCGGCATGGAACGACGGCTCGGCATTCGGCGCGCCACGGCCGTTTCGCTTCGGCGTGCCACGGGCGCAGGACCTTGAATTTTTCGGCTGCAACGAGGGGCCACAGTTGTTCGCAGCGGCCATCGAACGGCTCAAGGCTCTGGGTGGCGAAGCGGTCGAACTGAACCTGTCGCCATTTCTCGAAGCAGCGCGCCTGCTCTACGACGGGCCGTGGGTCGCCGAGCGTTACAGCGTCGCCGGTGAGCTGCTGGAGCAGAATCCCGAAGCGGTGCTGCCGGTGATCCGAGCGGTGCTGGCCAAGGCTCCGGCAGTGACTGGCGTGCAGACCTTCCGCGCGCAATATCGATTGCAGGCGCTGAAGGCCCTCTGCGACGAGGCCCTGGAAAATCTCGACTGCGTGCTGACACCGACCATCGGCCGTCCGGTGACCCTGGCCGAGCTTGAGGCCGAGCCGGTGCTGCGCAATTCCGAACTCGGTTATTACACCAACTTCATGAACCTGCTCGACTACGCCGCCGTCGCCGTGCCGACCGCGTTCATGGGCAATGGTTTGCCGTGGGGCGTGACGTTGTTCGGGCGGGTATTTACCGATCAGTATCTGTTGAGCGTGGCCGATGCCTTGCAGCGCCAGCAGGACAGCGCCCTGCCAGTTCCGGCAAACCCTGCGCGCAATGACCGCGCTCGATTGGTGGTGTGTGGCGCGCATCTGCAAGGGCTGGCGTTGAACTGGCAACTGACCCAGCGCGGCGGGCGCTCGCTGGAAACCACGTTCAGTTCGCCGGACTATCGACTGCACGCCCTCGCCGGCGGCCCGCCATTGCGGCCGGGGATGGTGCGGGTCAAGGACGCCGGCGTGGCGATTGCCGTGGAAGTGTGGGAATTGCCGAGCAGCGAATTGGGCTCGTTTCTCACCGGGATTCCGGCGCCGCTGGGACTGGGCAAGGTGCAACTGGCGGATGGGCGCTGGGAGAGCGGGTTTATCTGTGAGCCGTATGGGTTGGAGGGTGCGGTGGATATCAGTCATTTGGGGGGATGGCGGGCGTATCTGGCATCCCGGAGCTGATCCGAAAGCTCGCCCTCACCCTGGCCCTCTCCCCCAGGAGAGGGCCAGGGTGAGGCGATTGTCCATCGGTTGCCATTGGCTGATACCGAGTCGATCACAGATTTTCCATCACCCACAATCCAGCTCCCTCTCCCCCGGGAGAGGGCTGGGGTGAGGGGCTGCGATTTCCCTGACACACCGCTACGTCATATCCCCCGCCATTTCAGGCACAAATCCCGCAGTGTTTTCCCGACCATCCCACTAGAATGCATCCCATCGGGCCACTGCCAACGGATCTGCCATGCCGCTTCGTTCTCCCTTGTACTCGCAACGCTCACTGGTGCTCACCCTCGTCGCCCTGCTCGGCGCCGGCTTTCTCGCCACCTCGCTGTTGAGCTACTTCGCGTCCCGCGAGTCGATCCGCGACAACATCGTCAACACTGAACTGCCACTGACCTCCGACACGGTCTATTCGGAAATCCAGAAAGACCTGGTCCGGCCGATCCTGATTTCCTCAATGATGTCCCGTGACACGTTCATGCGCGACTGGGTGGTCGACGGCGAGCAGAATCCCGAGCAGATGACCCGCTATCTCGATGAGGTCATGACCCATTACGGCGCCTACACGGCGTTCTTCGTTTCCAATGCCACGCTCACCTACTACCACGCCAAGGGCGTGCTCAAGCAGGTCAAAGTCGATGAACCGCGCGACACCTGGTACTTCCGCGTGCGCGACATGCAGGACCCGTACGAGATTAACGTCGACCCGGATCTGGCCAACAAGGACAACCTGACGTTCTTCATCAACTACAAGGTCTACGACTACCACAACCGCTTCATCGGTGCCGCGGGCGTGGGCCTGACCGTGGACGCGGTGATCAAGCTGATCGACAAGTATCAACAGCGCTATCAACGCAGCGTGTACTTCGTCGATACTTTCGGCCGCCTCGTATTGACCGGTGCCGAGGGTGGCCCGGAAGGCGCGCACATCGGCCAGAGTCTTGGCGAACTGGAGAGCATGAAAAGTCTGGTCAGCCAGTTGCCCAAGCCGCACAGCGGCAGCTACGAATATTCCACTCAGGGCCAGGGGCACTTTCTCAACGTGCGGTTTATCCCCGAGTTGAACTGGTACCTGTTCGTCGATAAACGCGAGGACGGCGCGCTGAGCGAGATCCGCCAGTCGCTGTATCTCAATCTGCTGATTTGCCTGCTGGTGACGTTGATCGTGCTGGCCTTGCTCAATCGAGTGATCAAGCGCTTCCAGGCGAAGATTCAGGCGCACGCCACCCTCGACAGTCTCACCGAACTGCCGAACCGACGCGGCTTCGACATCCTCGCCGCGCAAGCGCTGCACGAGGCCCAACGGGAAACCAAGCCGCTGACCGCGTTGTTGCTCGACCTCGACCACTTCAAAGCCTTGAACGACACCTACGGCCACATGGCTGGCGATCAGGTGTTGATCGGTTTCGCCCGCGACCTGCAAAGTTGCCTGCGTCACGCCGATATCGTCTGCCGCTGGGGCGGTGAAGAGTTCATCGTTCTGTTGAAAGACACCGACGGTGAGACCGGGCAGAAAATTGCCGAGAAGATCCGCCAGCACGTCGAACAACACAAATATGCCTACGATGGCCACAGCCTGCATCTGACCGTGAGCATCGGCGCCACCACCGTGCAACGCGATGACACCTTGCACACTCTGCTGTCCCGGGCCGATCATGCGATGTACCGCGCCAAGCAAACCGGGCGCAACCGCACCTGCATGGAAATGCCGCACTCGACCTATGCCTGATAACGACGTCAAACCCGACCACTGCCCGGCCTGCGGTGCGCGCAACGATTGCAGCCTCGCCGACCCGCGCACCGCCGACCGCGAATGCTGGTGCTATGGCGTGACTATCGACCCGGCGGTGCTCGAAGCGCTGCCGGCCGAACTGCGCAATCAAGCCTGCCTGTGCCCGCGCTGCGCACAGGTCGAAGCGCAACTGCAAGCAGGCCGGCGGCCGATCCCGTAAGATGCGCGGCCCTTCGTCCGTTGAATCCTGACCATGCGCGTCGACCGCTTCCTCAGCAATCTGCCCCGCTACAACCGTCAGCAGGTTCGCCTGTTGCTGGTGGAAAAGCGCGTGCGGATTGACGGAAAAGTCGTCAGCGACCCGCACAGTGAGGTGCTGGAATTCAGTCGGGTCGAAGTCGACGATGAGGTGCTGCAGAGCGGCAAACCGGCGCGCTATTTCATGCTGCACAAACCCCCGGGCTGCGTCAGTGCCACCCGCGATCCGCAGCATGCGACCGTGCTCGACCTGCTCGATGAACCGCACAAGGACGATCTGCACATCGCCGGACGTCTGGATTTCAATACCACCGGGCTGATGCTGATCACCAATGACGGCGCCTGGTCGCGGCGCCTGACGCAGCCGCAAACCAAACTGGCGAAGGCCTATTACGTCGAAACCGAACAGCACATCGACCCGAGCTACGCGCTGAAATTTGCCGAGGGCATCTACTTCGCTTTCGAAGATCTGACCACGCAACCGGCGCAGCTTGAGCTGCTCGGCCCACGCTCGGCGCGACTGAGCATCGTTGAAGGCCGCTACCATCAGGTCAAGCGCATGTTTGGTTTCTTCAACAACAAAGTCCTGCGCCTGCACCGCGAATCCATCGGCGAACTGACCCTCGATCACGCGCTAAAACCGGGCGAATACCGCGCTTTGCGCACCGAAGAGATTCATTTGTTCTAAGCCGGCGACCGCTCAGCCGAAGTTGTCGAACAATTCGCCGACGGCACTTGCGTGATCCTGAGTCCCCTGCTTGAATCAGGACGTCCGCCGAAATGTGACCGATGAGTCACCACATACTTCCAAGAAACTTTTTGTCGGTCGTCTGCCCTCAAGGGCTGCGCCTCAGCCGGCAATCTGCCCGCCAATAACAACACCCGTCGACCTGCCGTACCGGATCGACATGGGCCAGCAAATTTCAGGCGTATGCCTACCTGTCACAAAGCTCGTGCAATCTCGATTGCGCGCATACCCGCTTGCTTGCCAGGAGTCTTATGACATGAGGCCAGAAATCGCTGTGCTGGATATACAGGGTCAGTATCGGGTTTACACGGAGTTCTATCGCGCAGACGCCGCAGAAAAGACCATCATTCTGGTCAACGGCTCGATGGCCACGACTGCGTCGTTTGCACAGACCGTGAAAAACCTGCACCCGCAATTCAACGTGGTCTGCTATGACCAGCCCTACGCGGGCCGCTCAAAAGCCCACAACCGGCATGAGAAACATCTGACGAAGGAAGTCGAAGGGCAGATTTTGCTGGAGCTGATCGATCACTTCGCCGCCGAACACGTGCTGTCGTTCTCCTGGGGCGGCGCCGCCACTCTGGTCGCCCTCGCCCAGCAGCCCCGGCGCATCGAAAAAGCCGTGATCAGCTCGTTCTCACCGGTGATCAATGCGCACATGCTCGATTATCTCGAGCGTGGTGTCGATTACCTCGGCAGCCGCGACGGCGACCGGGTCGGCCATCTGGTCAACAACACCATCGGCAAACACCTGCCGTCGCTGTTCAAGCGCTTCAACTATCGCCATGTCAGCAGCCTCGCCGAGCATGAGTACGGACAGATGCACTTTCACATCAACGACGTGCTGCACAGCGATCGCCAGTGCTATCTGAATGCGGCGAAAAAGATCAGCGTGCCGGTGCTGTTCCTGAATGGCGAATGGGACGAATACACCGCTGCTGAAGACGCACGCCTGTTTGGCAATCACGTAGCGCACAGCAGCTTCACCACCCTGCAAGCCACCGGGCACTTCCTCGACATGGAGCACAAAGCCGCCTGCCGCGACAGCCAGAACGCTCTGCTGGGCTTTCTGAAACCTGCGCCGCAAGCCAGCCGAACGCGCTACTCGTTTGTGCAGGATCACCATGCCCTGGCCATTTGAAACAGCGTCATCGCGGGCAAGGCTGCAAGCTTGAAGTGCCTGTTGCACCGGCGCAGCCCTTGCTCGCGATCGACCGATTTCTGCGCGGCAAAGCCCTCGCAGAGAAAAAGAAAACTTCAAATCCGTGGCCGAGTCTGGTACAAAGTCAGCCGCTCTGAGCGGGTATAGTTTAGTGGTAGAACGAAAGCTTCCCAAGCTTTAGATGAGGGTTCGATTCCCTCTACCCGCTCCACCGAATATTGATCTCGCGTTGTGTTGTCCGACGAGGGATGCAGGAATAGAAAAAGCCGGCCTTGATGGCCGGTTTTTTTGTGTCTGGAAGTTGGTGAAAGACAATTTCCAAGGAAAAGCCTTCAGCTCCAAAAAGAACCCCAGCGACTCTGAAAATCATCCAGAGAAGGATCGCTACCAACGTCGCCCTCCTTCGTTGAAACGACGGGTAAGCTCGCTCTATCAGTCGCAATGACTGGCTGAGCGATCTGCTTTCATTTTGCGGCGTAAATGTCACCGCAAAACACTGCAACACAACCATCGTTCCTCCAAACACGCGCGGCCTAGACTGGGTTGACCACCTCGCCGGACGCCACAATGGCTGAACGGTAGCAAGTCTATTGATCTGTAGAATTCAGTAGGTATAGTAACCACCAAGCACACCACAGGGAGGTGTTGTGAACAGCCGTTTTTTAATCGGACAACTCGTCGCGGACGGTTGGTTTCTGGTACGTATTCGGGGCAGTCATCATCACTTCAAACATCCAACCAAACCAGGATTGGTAACAGTGCCGCATCCAAAAAAGGATCTGCTCAAAAAAACGGCCATCAGTATTTTGCAACAGGCCATGCTCTGAATCCGTTCTCAGCGTTGCCTTGGAGGATCACGAACATGCTTTACCCGATTGCGATTTCAATAGGCGACGAGGAACACGCTTGGGGAGTTGAAGTGCCGGACATTCCTGGCTGCTTTTCTGCCGGCGACGACCTTGATGACGCTGTCGCCATGGCGCGCGAGGCGATCGAAGGTCATTTCGAAATTCTGGCAGACGACGGTGCGCCGATTCCATCGGCCAGCAAATTGAGCCTGCATGTCGCCAATCCGCAGTACGCCGGATGTGCGTGGGCGGTAGTGGATATCGACGTGGTCAAATACCTGGGCAAAGCACAGAAGCTCAACATCACTCTGCCGGGGCACTTGCTCAATCGCATTGATGAGTACGTGTTACATCATCCTGAGGAGAAAAGCCGATCGGGGTTTCTGGCTTCGGCGGCGTTGAAGGTCTTGCAGCAGGGTTAAAAAATTCTTACTGCCCAACCGGCTCTCAGTCGCCGGTTTTTTCATGTCTGACGTTTGGGGAAATTCTCGCTCTGCTGATTGAAAAGTATGAGGAGCAGCATTTTCCGATGCCGCCCTCTGATCCCATTGAAGCCATCAAATTCCGTATGGATCAGCAAGGCTTGACGCCGCGGGATCTCGAGTCCTTTATTGGCACCAGTGGCCATGTTTCGGAAGTATTGAACCGCAAGCGCAAGCTGAGTCTGGCAATGATCAAACGTCTGCACGATGGCTTGCGTATTCCTTAGCAGACCGGTAGGAAGTCCAAAACCCGGCTCACCCGAGGGTGCCATGCGCACAGCCACCATCAAGTGCAGGCGAAGCCTGACTGGAAGGTACATGTGCAACCGTTGGTCAATCCAGGCCGGGCTGCTAAACCCGATCACTGGAAATCAGTGACGCGAACCAAGTTACCGACCGCCCTCCAGGCGCACAAGCAGGCGGATTCTGGCGTACCGGTAGGCAGCGGCGCAAGGATTTGTAGGCATCGGGACGTAACGCGATTCGACTTTAAACAGCCATGGCGCACCACGTGTAAAAGCCTGGAAAACAGAGGGAAATTTCCGACGAGTTCAGGGTGAACGAGTTGAAAGGATGCCAGAGGACGATGATGGTGGCGGTGCAGCGGTGATCGGTTTTGCATGCATCAAGAGGCCCCTCACCCTAGCCCTCTCCCGAGGGAGAGGGAACCGACCGGATTGCTTTCAAGGGATGCGCCGACCTGAGATAACGTGGCGAACTCCAGAAAGTTAGAGGCGTGATTCAGCGAGTCGCAACAATAAACAAACGTGGAAACGGCAACAGCACCGAGCCGTCAGCCAAGGCCGGATAAGCCTTGGCAACCTCCGCCAGATACCGCTGCAGATACTGCGCCCGCTCCTCCTCGGTCAATGGGCTCAGGAATGGAATCAACCCGCTACCCTTGAACCACTCCACCACCCCCGCCGCCCCGTCCCGAAGTTGGTGGTGATAGGTGGTGCGCCAC
>NZ_RCOC01000106.1:0-14006 GCF_004307515.1 Pseudomonas sp. Sample_14
CTGACGGAGCGTTAGTCGAGATACAAGGAGCTGCCGAAGGCTGCGATCTTTTGATTTTGCTTTTCAAAATCAAAAGATCGCAGCCTTCGGCAGCTCCTACAAAGGTATCTGCGTAAAACTCGGGTTTCGCGGCTGTCGCAATAAAGCTTTATCATGGCCGCAGTTTCGCTGATCGAGTCCATCATGAAGTTCGCCATCGCGCTGTTTTCCGCCGCCCATGCGCCCTCCTCGCGCCGTGCCTTGCTGTTTGCCCAGGCCGCGCTGGCCGGCGGCCATGAGATTGTTCGGCTGTTCTTCTATCAGGACGGCGTGTTCAACGCCTCCGATGCGGTGGTGACCCCGCAGGATGAACTGGACGTGCCCAAGCAATGGCGCGCCTTTATCAACGAAAAGCAACTCGACGGCGTGGTCTGCATCGCCGCCGCTCTGCGCCGTGGTGTGTTGAACGAAGAAGAAGCCAAGCGTTACCAGCGTGAAGCGATTTCGCTCAGCACGCCGTGGGAATTGTCCGGTCTGGGTCAATTGCACGACGCCGTGCAGGACGCTGATCGGCTCATCTGTTTCGGAGGCGCTTGAACATGGCCAAATCGCTGTTGATCATCAGCCGCCAATCGCCTTGGTCCGGCCCCGGCGCGCGGGAAGCGCTGGATATCGTGCTCGCCGGTGGCGCCTTTGATCTGCCGATCGGTTTGCTGTTTCTCGATGACGGCGTGCTGCAACTGGCCGCTGGGCAGAACGCCAGGGCCTTGCAGCAGAAAGACCTCAGCGCCAATCTGCAGGCGCTGCCGATGTTTGGTGTCGAAGAGCTGTTCTATTGCGCCGAAAGCGCCAATGCTCGCGGTCTTGGCAACCTGTCGCTGGACGAAGCGCAGCCGCTTGCTGCTGAACACATCACCGCCCTTATTGACCGTTACGATCAGGTGATCACCCTCTGATGTCGACTTTGCATGTGTTGTCTCATTCCCCGTTCGGCGACGATCGTCTGAGCAGTTGTCTGCGCCTGCTCGGCAGCGCCGACGCTGTGTTGTTGTCCGGCGATGCGGTGTATGCGATGCAACCGGACACTGCGCCGTTCGCTGCTCTGCAAGAGCGACCAATCAATCTGTTCGTATTGGTTGAGGACGCACAGGCGCGTGCGATCGAGGTTCCAGACTGGGCCGAGGCCATTGACTACCCGGCCTTCGTCGAACTGTCGATCCATCACGCCAAGGTCAACAGCTGGCTATGAATTCAATGACCGTCGGCGCCCGCGCCATCGAACTGGACAAGGACGGCTTTCTCGTTGACCTCAGCGACTGGTCGGCTGAAGTCGCCAGCGCCCTCGCCGCCGCCGAAGACATCGAGTTGACGCCCGAACACTGGGAAGTCCTTGAGCTTCTGCGTAGCTTCTACGCCGAATTCCAGCTATCGCCGGCCACGCGTCCGCTGATCAAGTACACCGCGTTGAAACTCGGCGCCGACAAAGGCAACAGCCTGCACCTGAACCGACTGTTCAAAGGCACCCCTGCCAAACTCGCCGCGAAACTGGCGGGCCTGCCCAAACCGACGAATTGCCTATGAACGACTTTCCAGCATTGACCCTCGAAACGCCTGCCGAGCACCCGTTCGCGCAATTCGTGCGCATTCTCGGCAAGGGCAAGCGCGGCGCCCGCGACCTGACGCGCGAGGAAGCCCGCGAGGCCATGGGCATGGTGCTCGATGACAAGGTCGAAGATACGCAACTGGGTGCCTTCCTGATGTTGCTGCGGCACAAGGAAGAAAGTGCCGAGGAAATGGCCGGTTTCACCGAAGCCCTGCGCGCACGCTTGCACGCGCCCGCATTGAATGTCGACCTGGACTGGCCGACCTACGCCGGCAAAAAACGCCACCTGCCGTGGTATCTGCTGGCGGCCAAGTGCCTGGCGCAAAACGGCGTACGCATCTTCATGCATGGCGGCGGCGCGCACACGGCCGGGCGTCTGTACAGCGAACAACTGCTGGGCGAACTGAACATTCCCCTGTGCCGCAATTGGCAGCAGGTCGGCGCGGCACTGGACAACGGCGGCCTGGCGTTTATGCCGCTGGTGGACTGGGCGCCACAGTTGCAAAAGATGATCGACCTGCGCAATACCCTGGGCCTGCGGTCGCCGATCCACTCGCTGGCGCGGATTCTCAATCCGCTCGGCGCACGTTGTGGCCTGCAAAGCATTTTCCACCCGGGCTATCAGGCGGTGCATCGCGATGCCAGCGGCTTGCTCGGCGACACGGCAATTGTGGTCAAGGGCGATGGCGGTGAAATCGAGATCAACCCCGACGCCACCAGCCACCTTTATGGCACCAGCGGCGGTCAGAGCTGGGACGAAGAATGGCCGCAGCTGTCAGCGCAGCGCCACGTCAAACCCGCCTCGCTGGACATCGAGCACTTGAAAGCCGTGTGGCGTGGCGATGTGGTCGACAGTTACCCGCAAATGGCCTTGATTGCGACCATGGCCCTCGCCCTGCGCGGTCTCGGTCAGAATCGCGAACAGGCCTTCGCAACCGCAGAACAGTACTGGGCGGCGCGCAACACATCGATCTAACCGATCATTAGCGCCCGATCTTTGCGCTTTTTGGTCGAACTCATCGGAATAGACTCGACTCCAACGAATATTGGTTTTGGGAGTCTTGATCATGGGTTTACTCGTCGACGGCCACTGGCAGGATAAGTGGTACGAAAGCAGCAAGGACGGCGCGTTCCAGCGCGAACAAGCGCAACGCCGCAACTGGGTGACCGCCGACGGTCAGCCAGGCCCCAGCGGTGAAGGCGGTTTCACTGCCGAAGCCGGGCGCTATCACCTCTATGTTTCCCTCGCCTGCCCTTGGGCGCATCGCACGCTGATCCTGCGCAAACTCAAAGGGCTGGAAAGTCTGATCGACGTGTCGGTGGTCAGCTGGCTGATGCTGGAGAACGGCTGGACTTTCGACAAAGCGCTCGGCTCGACCGGCGACAAACTCGATGGCTTCGACTTCATGCATCAGCGCTACACCGCTGACACGCCTGATTACACCGGGCGCGTGACGGTGCCAGTGCTGTGGGACAAGAAACTCAAGCGCATTGTCAGCAATGAATCGGCGGAAATCATCCGCATGTTCAACAGCGCCTTCGACGGGCTCACTGGTAACGATCTGGACTTTTATCCGGCGCCGCTACGCAACGAGATCGATGCGCTGAACGAGCGGATCTACCCGGCGGTGAACAACGGTGTCTATCGTGCCGGATTCGCCACCTCGCAACAGGCATATGAACAGGCGTTCGATGAAGTATTCGCCGAACTGGATCATCTGGAGCAACTGCTGGGTGCCAATCGCTACCTGAGCGGGGAATACCTGACCGAGGCCGACGTGCGCCTGTTTACCACGATGATTCGCTTTGACGCGGTGTATCACGGGCACTTCAAGTGCAACCTTAGGCGGATTGCCGATTACCCGAACCTGTCGAACTGGCTGCGCGAGATGTATCAGTGGTCGGGAATTGCCGAAACCGTGGATTTCCAGCACATCAAGCATCACTACTATGGCAGCCACAAGACCATCAACCCGACCGGCGTGGTGCCGAAGGGGCCGCAGCAGGATTTCAGCGTAGCGCATGATCGCGAGCGGTTGATCGGGAAAGGGGTTTGGCGCCGGGGTTGATTAGCTCGGTGTTTTCGAGACCCCGTTCGCGAGCAGGCTCGCTCCCACACCGGATTTGTGCATGACACAGATCCAATGTGGGAGCGAGCCTGCTCGCGAAGGGAACGACGCGGTGTTTAGACCTGCGCCTGCGCCCCTTCAAACCACGCCAGCTTCTCGCGAAGTTGTACCACTTCGCCGACGATCACCAAGGTCGGTGCATGCACTTCATGCTCCGCCACCATTCGCGGAAGATCCGCCAGCGTGCCGGTGAAAACCCGCTGATTGACTGTAGTGCCCTGCTGAATCAACGCCGCCGGGGTATCCGCCGCGCGACCATGCTTGATCAACTGTTCACAGATGATCGGCAAACCCACCAGGCCCATGTAAAACACCAGCGTCTGCGCCGGGGCGACAAGATCGGCCCATGGCAGATCGGTGGAACCATCCTTCAAGTGGCCAGTGACAAACCGCACGGACTGCGCATGGTCACGGTGGGTCAGCGGAATCCCCGCATAAGCAGCGCAACCGCTGGCCGCGGTAATGCCGGGGACCACCTGGAATGGAATACCGTGGGCCGCGAGTTCTTCGATCTCTTCGCCACCGCGGCCGAAGATAAACGGATCGCCACCCTTCAACCGCACCACGCGCTTGCCGGCCTTGGCCAGATCGACCAGTTGCTGGTTGATCTGATCCTGCGGCACGGCGTGTTCGGAGCGACGCTTGCCGACATACACCCGCTCGGCATCGCGACGGCACAACTCAAGAATTGCCGGCGCCACCAGGCGGTCATAGAGCACCACATCGGCTTGCTGCATCAGACGCAGCGCGCGGAAGGTCAACAGATCCGGATCACCCGGGCCGGCACCGACCAGATAAACCTCGCCAGTGGTGACCATGGGCTCGCCATCGACCTTGGCCTGCAACAGGCGCTCGGCTTCAGCGCCCTGCCCGGCCAGTTGACGATCGGCAATCGGGCCCTGGAAAACGTCTTCCCAGAAGCCGCGACGTTGCTGAACATCCGGAAACAGGTTTTTCACCTGATGGCGAAAACGCGCAGCCAATCCAGCCAACTGACCGTAAGTCGAAGGAATCCAGGTTTCGATTTTCGCGCGGATCAGGCGCGCCAGTACCGGCGCATCGCCGCCGCTGGACACGGCGATAATCAACGGCGAGCGATCGACGATCGCCGGGAAGATCACGCTGCACAAGGCCGGCGCATCGACCACGTTGACCGGCACGCAACGGCGGTGGGCGTCGGTGGAGACTTGCGCGTTGAGCGTTTCGTCGTCGGTAGCGGCAATGATCAGTCCGCAGCCGTCCAGATCCGTTTCGGCGTAACCGCGCAACAGGCATTCACCGCCGCTGGCAGCGACCAGTTCAGCCAGTTGCGTTTCGATTTCAGGTGCGACCACCCGCAGCAGCGCACCGGCATCGGCCAGCAGGCGGGATTTGCGCAAGGCAATTTCCCCCCCACCGACAACCAACACACGACTGCCGCGCAGGTTGTGAAACAGCGGCAGATATTTCATTTAGCCGATGACCTCGAGGCCACCCATGTACGGCTTGAGCACGTCCGGCACGCGGATCGAACCGTCGGCCTGCTGGTAGTTTTCCAGCACCGCCACCAGAGTACGACCGACCGCCAGGCCGGAGCCGTTCAAGGTGTGCACCAGCTCAGGCTTGCCGGTTTCCGGGTTGCGGAAACGCGCCTGCATGCGCCGCGCCTGGAAGTCGCCGCAGTTGGAGCACGAGGAGATTTCGCGGTATTTATCCTGGCTCGGAATCCACACTTCCAGATCGTAGGTCTTGACCGCGCTGAAGCCCATGTCGCCGGTGCACAGCGCCAGGGTGCGGTAAGGCAGACCGAGCAGTTGCAGGACTTTTTCGGCGTTGGCGGTCAGGCCTTCCAGCGCTTCCATCGATTGCGATGGCTCGACGATCTGGACCATTTCGACTTTGTCGAACTGGTGCTGGCGGATCATGCCACGCGTGTCGCGGCCCGACGCACCGGCTTCGCTGCGGAAGCATGGGGTATGGGCGACGAACTTGATCGGCAGCAGTTTCGAATCGACGATTTCGCCGGCAACGATGTTGGTCAGCGACACTTCGGCGGTTGGAATCAGGTACAGATCGGCTTCGCCTTCGCGGGCAATCTTGAACAGATCCTCTTCGAATTTCGGCAACTGGCCGGTGCCTTGTAGCGCCGGAGCCTGAACCAGATAAGGCGTGTAAGCCTCTTCGTAGCCATGTTCGGTGACATGCAGATTGATCATGAACTGCGCCAGTGCGCGATGCAGCCGCGCGATCGGGCCACGCAACAGCGCAAAGCGCGCGCCGGACAGCTTGGCGGCGGTTTCGAAGTCCAGCCAGCCGAACTTTTCGCCGAGGGCAACGTGGTCTTTGACTTCGAAATCGAACTGAGTCGGCGTGCCCCAGCGGCGCACTTCGACGTTGTCGTCTTCGTCCTTGCCGACCGGAACCGACTCGTGCGGCAGGTTGGGGATACCGAGCAGGATCGAATCGAGTTCGGTCTGGATCGCGTCCAGCTCGACCTTGCCAGCGCTCAGCTCGCCCGCCATGCGCTCGACGTCCGCCATCAGCGGCGCGATGTCTTCGCCACGCTGCTTGGCCTGCCCGATGGATTTGGAACGCGCGTTACGCTCAGCCTGCAGTGCTTCAGTGCGGGTCTGGACGGTCTTGCGCTGTTCTTCCAGCGCTTCGATGCGCGCGGTGTCCAGGGCAAAGCCACGGGAAGCCAGGCGGTCCGCTACGTCCTGAAGGTTGCTACGTAACAGTTTGGAATCGAGCATGTCGGTTTCTCGTTATCAAAGTTTGGTCAGGGACAGGCCGGCCCACGTCGCGAGCAGCCCGCCGAATACGCTGAGTGCGGCATAGCCCAGGGCCAGCAACACTTGCCCGCTTTCCAGCAGGCGCACCGTATCCAGTGAAAAGGATGAAAAAGTCGTCAGCCCCCCGAGGAAGCCGACCATCAACCCGGCGCGCACTTCGATCGGCACCTCCGGGCGTATCAGAAACAGGCCGTACAACACGCCAATCAGCAGGCAGCCCACGATATTAACGGCCAGCGTCGCGGTATAGAAGTGCCGCGGCCAATTGGCGCTGACCCAATTACCGGTGGCGAAGCGCAACAAGGTGCCGGCAACACCGCCGACCGACACTGCAAGGATCAATGGAAGCACTATTTTCTCCGCTGCCGAGGGCTCAGACGATCGAGCTGAGCGAGGTGATTGAGCTTCTCGCCGATCTTCAACTCCAGGCCACGGGGCACTGGCTGATAGAACGGAATCGGCTCGAGTTCTTCCGGAAAATAGTCTTCGCCGGCGGCATAGGCGTCCGGCTCGTCGTGGGCGTAGCGGTATTCGTCGCCATAACCCAATTGCTTCATCAGCTTGGTCGGTGCATTGCGCAAATGCAGCGGGACTTCCAGCGAGCCGTTCTCAGCCGCTGCGCGCAGCGCGGTTTTGAAGCCCATGTACACCGCATTGCTTTTCGGTGCGCAGGCCAGATAAGTAATGGCCTGGGCGACTGCCAATTCGCCCTCGGGGCTGCCGAGACGCTCCTGCACTTCCCACGCCGCCAGGCACAGGCTCAGCGCACGCGGATCGGCATTGCCGATGTCTTCGCTGGCCATGCGCACCACGCGGCGGGCCAGATAAAGCGGATCGCAGCCGCCGTCGATCATCCGCGCAAACCAGTACAACGCGCCGTCAGGGTTGGAGCCGCGCACCGATTTGTGCAAGGCCGAGATCTGGTCGTAAAACGCTTCACCGCCCTTGTCGAAACGTCGACGGGTGTCGCCGAGCAGGCTTTGCAGCAGCTCGATGCCGATTTCGCTGTTGTCTTCGGCCAGATCGGAGGCGTTTTCCAGCAGATTGAGCAGACGCCGGCCATCGCCATCGGCGGCCGACAGCAGCATCTGGAAGCCTTCATCGCTCAGGGTCAGGTTGCGCTTGCCCAGCCCGCGCTCTTCGGTGAGTGCGCGGTGCACCAGTTTGCGCAGCGCCGCCTCGTCGAGGCTTTTCAGCACGTAGACGCGGGCACGCGACAACAGGGCGTTGTTGAGTTCGAACGAAGGGTTTTCAGTGGTGGCGCCGATGAAGATCAGCGTGCCGTCTTCAACGTAGGGCAGAAACGCGTCCTGCTGCGACTTGTTGAAGCGGTGCACTTCATCGACAAACAGGATCGTGCGCTTGCCGTACTGGCCGGCCTGCTGCTTGGCGATTTCAACGGCCTGGCGGATTTCCTTGACCCCGGCGAGCACCGCCGAAACCGTTTCGAAGTGCGCATCGGAGACTTCTGCGAGCAAGCGCGCCAGGGTGGTCTTGCCCACGCCCGGCGGCCCCCAGAAAATCATCGAATGCAGCGCGCCCTGCTCCAGCGCCTCACGCAGAGGCTTGCCGCGAGCGAGCACGTGTTCCTGACCGACGTACTCATCCAGATTGGCCGCACGCAAACGCGCGGCCAAGGGTTGGGCAATCGGTGCACTGCGAAACAGATCCATCACGTAGCGTTGAAACCTCTGATTTTCTGAAATCTGCTGAAGAACCTGTGGTGAGGGGATTTATCCACGTTGGGCTGCGAAGCGGCCCCAAAAGCGACGACTGCTGCGCAGCCGGACGGGGTTAAATCCCCTCGCCACAATAGCCCCTCAATAGCAGGCCCTCACCACAAAGGCCCTGACACAAAAGGCTGGTGTTTATTCCTGGATAACGTCGGCACCCTTGGGAATGTCGAATTTGAATTTCGACGCTGGCACCGCTTCGTTGGTCTTGACCCCGGTAAACAGGATATTGGTGCGCTGGCCGACACTGTCGATCAGTTGCATGTCATTGAGCAGACCGTTACGGAACGACAGGCGCAGGTTGTCGAACAGGGTGTCCTTGGTTTTCGGCTTGAGAGTGAAGTCGATCACGCCGCCCGCCTCTTTCGCGCTGATATCGAAGCTCTGGCTGATCTTCGAGACATCGCCGGACAGCAGCAGCGCCGGCGTCTGGGTCAGACGCTCGTCGAGCTTCTTGATGGTCGCCTGTTCCAGGTCCGGGTCCCACAAGGTGACTTTCTTGCCATCGGAGACCATGGTCTGCTCGGCCGGCGCGTTGGTGTGCCAGTAGAACAGACCCGGACGCTGCAGGGTCATGTTGCCGGTGGTTTCTTGCAACTGGGTGCCGGTGCCGTCGAGGGTCAACTGCGAAAAGTTCGCCGACAGGGTTTTCGATGTTTCGAGCAATTGGGTCAGACGCGCCACGTCCTTTTCATCGGCGTGGGCCGTGAGTGTGGTCAGCGCCAGTACTGGCAACAGCATGCGGATAAGGCGCATGAGAGTCCTCTTGAATAATCGTGGGAGAGCGAGTGACGCGTCATTGCGCCACCCGCGTCGTTGCGTTTCAGTCGCGTACCGGGCCCGGGGCCAGGACTTCACGCGAACCGTTAGTGTTCATTGAGGTAACAACGCCGGCCATCTCCATCGCCTCGATCATCCGCGCGGCGCGGTTGTAGCCGATCTTCAGCTTGCGCTGCACAGCGGAAATCGACGCGCGACGGCTTTCGAGGACGAACTGCACCGCTTCGTCATACAGCGCGTCGGCTTCCGGATCATCACCGTCACCACCACCGCTACTGCCTTCAAAGCCGCTGCCTGCCTCTTCGACACCGTTGAGGATATCGTCGTTGTATTCCGGCGCGCCGCGCAGCTTCCACGCTTCGACCACGCGGTGAACCTCATCGTCGGAGACGAATGCGCCGTGGACGCGGATCGGCAGACTGGTGCCCGGCGGCATGTAGAGCATGTCACCGTGACCGAGCAGTTGCTCGGCGCCACCCTGGTCGATGATGGTCCGCGAGTCGATCTTGCTCGATACCTGAAACGCCATACGTGTCGGGATGTTGGCCTTGATCAGACCGGTGATCACGTCCACCGACGGACGCTGGGTCGCGAGAATCAAGTGAATCCCTGCCGCACGCGCCTTTTGCGCAATACGGGCGATCAGTTCTTCAACCTTCTTGCCGACGATCATCATCATGTCGGCGAATTCGTCCACCACTACGACGATGGTCGGCAGTTTCTGCAGCAGCGGCGCTTCGTCGTGAATGCTTTCGCGCTTGTACAGCGGATCGCTCAACGGCTCGCCGGCATCCTGGGCTTCCTTGACCTTGGCGTTGAAGCCGGACAGGTTACGCACGCCCATTTTCGCCATCAGCTTGTAGCGACGCTCCATCTCGGCAACGCTCCAGCGCAAGGCGTTGGCAGCGTCCTTCATGTCGGTCACAACCGGGCAGAGCAGGTGCGGAATGCCTTCATAGATCGACAGCTCAAGCATTTTCGGGTCGATCATGATCAGCTTGGCGTCGTCAGGTCCGGACTTGAACAGGATCGACAGGATCATCGCGTTCACGCCCACCGACTTACCGGAACCGGTGGTACCGGCCACCAGCAAGTGCGGCATCTTCGCCAGGTCGGTGATGACCGGCTTGCCGCCGATGTCATGACCGAGCGCCAGGGTGACCGGCGATTTGAAGTTGTCGTACTCGGGGGTCGACAGCACCTCGGAGAAACGCACGATCTGGCGGTCTTCGTTGGGAATCTCGATACCGACGGTGGTCTTGCCCGGAATCACCTCGACGACCCGCACACTGGTCACCGCCAGCGAACGCGCCAGGTCTTTCGCCAGGTTGGCGATACGGCTGACTTTTACCCCGGCGGCAGGCTGGATTTCGTAACGGGTAATCACCGGGCCCGGGTGGATCGAGTCAACGGTGACTTCGACGCCGAATTCCTTGAGCTTGATTTCCAGCAAGTGGCCGACCGCTGCCAAGGATTCAGGCGAATAGTTGAGCTGTTTCTTTTCCGCAGGATCAAGAATGGAGATCGGCGGCAAGGTGCCTTCGACCGCGCTGTCGACGAACAACGGCGCCTGCTTCTCTTTCTGCACGCGCTTGCTCGGCTCTGGGGCCTTGGCCGGTGCCGGCGCGATCACCGGTGGCACCTGCTTCTCGCGGTCGGACATGTGCTTGCTCAACGCTTGTTCGCGCTCGATCAGGCGTTCCTTGACCTTGGCCTGTTCACGCTTGTCGGTGACAGTCGGTGCGACCACATCGTGGACGCGGTCATCAACCTCACGCAGTTGCGCGACCAGTTGCTTGCGCTCGGTGCGCGCCGACCACCAGCGGTTGAGCGCGCCCTGGAACAGCTCGAACAGATCGAGGGTGATCTTGCCGGTGACGTCCATCACCTTGAACCACGACAGATCGGTGAATACGGTCAGGCCGAACAGGAACAGAGCGATGAACAGCAACGTGCTGCCCTGAATGTTCAGCGCATTCTTCGCCAGATCGCCAAGGCTTTCGCCCAGGGCACCGCCAGCGCCGGCCGGCAGACCGGTCGCGGCATGGAAATGAATGTGCGCCAGCGCAGCGCCGGAGAGCACGAGGAACACCAGACCGATCAGGCGCCAGGAAAACAGCCAGCCGCTCCACTGCCATGGTTCGTGGCGTTGACGGAAGATCTGGTACGCCTTGACCGCCAGCAGCAACGGAAAGATATAGGCGAAGTAGCCGAGCACCATGAACAGGATATCGGCGCTGTAAGAGCCGGCCGGGCCGCCGAAGTTCTGCACATCGTCGATCTTGCTGTTATGGCTCCAGCCCGGGTCGTCCTTGCCGTAAGTCAGCAAAGCCATCATCAGGAACAGGCACAAGGCGCCGATGGCGATCAATGCACCTTCCTTGAGCCGGTAGTGCAGTTGCTGGCGCCAGAGCGGAACGACTGTTTTGGGTGCTTCGGTGGTCTTCTTCAAAACGCTTCTTTTCCTGCGCCCGAGGCGCGTCCATCTATTGAATGACGATAAAAAACTGCCCAATCCAGGCAGGTAAAAAAGGTGAAAAGCTCAACTGGGACTACTTTTAACACTGTGCCACTGGTTTTATAAACACAGCCATAAACACTGTGCGCAGCGAAAAGGCCGTCACAACCCGGCATTGTACGGGTTTGTGCGCCCGACGCCATGTTTCAGACCCCAGCCTTGAGCATAGCCAATCGCACACGCAGTGCCTTGCAATTGGAGCATGCATTGCCTTTTGTGACAAAGGCTTATGAGCTGTATTTGATGAACGTAGCGAACCTGGCCGGATCGGGCTCACAGGAATGCTCAACAGCATCGACACGGCGACGCTTACGACCACGGGCGACACATCAAGTTGCAGCTCAATGCTCGCTGCACCAGACAACTGTGCAGGACAGCGGCGCCGTTTCGCGGCAAACTCTTTCGCGGGGCCTGCACGCCCCCTGACCGCCCTCCCCTTCTGCAAGCCTGGATGCCATGCTGACTTGGTTACAACGTAATTCCCTGACCTTTCCGCCACTGGAAAAAGCCATGCGCGAGCCGAACGGATTGCTCGCCGCCGGCGGCGATCTGTCCGCCGACCGCCTGATCCAGGCCTATCGCCATGGCTGCTTTCCCTGGTTCTCCGAAGGCCAACCCATTCTCTGGTGGTCGCCAGACCCTCGCACCGTGCTGTTTCCCGACGAACTGCACGTCTCGCGCAGTCTCGGAAAGCTGCTGCGCAAGCAACGCTATCAAGTGACTTTCGATCAGGATTTCGACGCCGTCATCCGCGCCTGCGCTGCCCCGCGTGACTACGCCGACGGCACCTGGATCACCGAGGCCATGCAGGATGCTTACGTAGAATTGCATCGGCGCGGTTTCGCTCATTCGGTTGAGGTCTGGGACGAGGGACAGCTGGTCGGCGGCCTGTATGGCCTGGCAATGGGCCAACTGTTTTTTGGCGAGTCGATGTTCAGCCGTGCCGACAACGCGTCCAAATACGGCTTTGCCACGCTGGTGAAGCATTTGAAAGCCGCCGGGTTCGTGCTGATCGATTGCCAGATGCCGACCGATCACCTGCACAGCCTCGGTGCGCGATCCATTCCGCGGGGCGAATTCGCCGACTATCTGCAGCGCCATCTCGACCAACCGAATTCGGCGACCTGGGTTTGCTGAGCGACTTTTGCGCAGGTGGCTTACACTTAATCCACCAGCTTATCCCGAGGGTTGATTCATGACCGAGTTGGCGCGTTTGAAGTTTTATGCCACTCAGCCCCACTCTTGCAGTTATCTGCCCGAGGAGCAGGCCACGACGCTGTTTCTCGACCCGAGTCAGCCCATGGATGTGCATGTCTACGCAGACCTGTCGGAAATGGGCTTTCGTCGCAGCGGCGATCATCTGTACCGGCCGCATTGCCAGAATTGCAATGCGTGCGTGCCTGCGCGCATTCCTTCCGCCCAGTTCATCGCCAATCGCCAGCAGAAGCGTATCTACAAACGCAACGCGGATTTGCAGGTGCAGCCGGTCAAACCGCACTTCAGCGAAGAATATTTCGACCTGTACCAGCGCTACATCGAACAGCGCCATGCCGACGGCGACATGTACCCGCCAAGCCGTGATCAGTTCTCGACGTTCCTGGTGCGTGACCTGCCCTTCTCGCGCTTCTACGAGTTTCGACTCGACGGACGGTTGCTCGCGGTGGCGGTCACCGATCTGCTGCCCAACGGCCTGTCGGCGGTGTACACCTTCTACGAACCGAACGAAGAACGCCGCAGCCTCGGCCGTTACGCAATCCTCTGGCAAATCGCCGAGAGCCAGCGTCTGGGCCTTGAGGCCGTGTACCTCGGTTACTGGATCAAGAACTGCAAAAAGATGAACTACAAGACGCAATATCGACCCATCGAATTGCTGATCAATCAGCGCTGGGTCATCCTGAACTGAACCTGCGGCCTAAACCCCTTGGCGTAAACACCATTTTTCGGGCACAATGCACGCCGCTTTTGCCTGGCGCAGTTGCACCGGGCCATTCATTGGATACCGAGGGCTTTACTGCATGTCGAAAGAAGACAGCTTCGAAATGGAAGGCACTGTCGTCGACACCCTGCCCAACACCATGTTTCGTGTGGAGTTGGAAAATGGGCACGTCGTAACCGCGCATATTTCCGGCAAGATGCGCAAGAACTACATTCGTATTCTTACCGGTGACAAAGTGCGCGTCGAGCTGACGCCCTATGACTTGAGCAAAGGGCGGATCACTTACCGCGCTCGTTAATCAAGTCAATACAGAACGCCCGGGTAATGCCGGGCGTTTTTGTGTCTGCGTTTTGAGGTTTTGGGGCTGGCGGTTTCGCGCTTACAGCATGCAAATCAAAAGATCGCAGCCTCCGGCAGCCCATAGGTTGGATCGCGTGAATTCGATAGAAACGGGTTGACCTGCGGGCCGCCTTCGCGAGCAGGCTCGCTCCCACAGAAAAGCAAGCAGCGCAGCTGCCCGCGGCGAAGCCGCCCCACTCAACAATGAGCGCAAGCTC
>NZ_RCOC01000109.1:0-12785 GCF_004307515.1 Pseudomonas sp. Sample_14
GGGGCGAATTATAGACCTCTGGAATCTGCCGTCAACCGTTAATTTCGCTTTTCTTGCAGATTCTGCTTTTTACCCAGTAAACGCGGGATTCGCTTCGTCACCGGCGGCAGACGAAGCAGCAAAAGCACGCCACCTATAAAGGCATAAATCGCCCACTCCTCCAGATCAGCCCGGACGATCCACAGCATATGTAGCAAACCCAGCCCCAAAATCAGGTAAACCAAACGATGCAGCTTCTTCCAGCGAGCGCCCAAACGACGCTGACTATAACGATTGGACGTCACCGCCAGTATCAGCAATCCGAGAAAGCCCAGCGCACCAACAATAATGTAAGGCCGCTTGCGCAGCTCAACGCCCAACTGTGACCAATCGAACCCGAGGATAAACGCCATATAGCTGAACAGATGCAGCGTCACATAAGCAAAACACCAAAGCCCTAACTGCCGGCGCACTGCAATCCACCCCGCCCAGCCACTCAGCTTTTGCAACGGCGTCATGCTCAGCGTAATCAACAGCAACACCAGCGTGCCAAGCCCGAGACGATCAACCAGCACCTTGCCCGGATCAGGCCCGAGCAGATCGGCGAACGCTTGATAGAACCACAGCAATGGCCAGACCGCCGCAGCAATGAAAACGCCCACTCGCCAGAACGGATAACGCATCAGTAGTTCTTCCGCAGATCGAGCCCTGTATATAAAGAAGCGACTTCATCCGAGTAGCCGTTGAACATCTGCGTGTCGCGCACATTCGGTTTGAACAGGCTGTTCGGCAAGCGCCGCTCGCGCGCCTGGGTCCAGCGTGGATGGTCGACGGTAGGATTCACATTCGCGTAGAAGCCGTACTCATCGGCAGCAATGCTTTGCCAGGTGGTCTTCGGCTGCTCGCTGACCAGACTGATGCGCACAATGGATTTCACGCTTTTGAAGCCGTACTTCCAGGGCACCACCAGACGCAAAGGCGCGCCGTTCTGGTTCGGCAGTTCGCGTCCATACATGCCCACCGCCAGGATCGCCAAAGGATTCATCGCCTCATCGAGACGCAGGCCTTCGACATACGGCCAGTCGATCAAGGCAAAACCGGAACGCTGGCCGGGCATGCTCTTGGGATCCTGCAAGGTTTCGAAGCGGATGTACTTCGCTTTGGAAGTCGGTTCGACCTGCTTGAGCAAGGCCGAGATGGGAAAGCCGATCCAGGGAATGACCATCGACCACGCCTCGACGCAGCGCAGACGATAAATACGCTCCTCCAACTGATACGGTTTCATGAAGTCTTCCAGCGCATAACGCCCCGGCTTACCCACCTCCCCGTCAATCACCACGCTCCAGGGTTCGGTTTTCAGGTCGCCAGCGTTCCTCGCGGGATCGCCCTTGCCGGTACCGAACTCATAAAAGTTGTTGTAGTTCGTCGCGTCTTTATAAGGCGTGATCGCCTCGTCCTTGACGTTGACCGCCCCCCATTGAGTAGAAGGAAGCTTTTCGGCAAACCAGGCCGGAGCCTTGCCGGATTCGACATCAGAGTAGCGAGGGGCATCAGCGGCACTGGCCCAGCGTGGCAGGCTGCTCACGGCAATACCGGCAGCAGTGGCGCCGAGCAATTGGCGGCGGGAGAGATAAATGGCTTCAGGCGTGACATCCGACTCATGGCAGTCGGATGCTTTGGGGATCTTGATCAACATGACAACTCCGCAGCTTTGGAGGACAGGTGCACCCATAGACTGCGGAGTATGCGGGAAATTACATCACTCGGCGTTTTTGTGACGACGAAGACGCAACAGATATTGCACCGGACCGGACGCCGCATAGGCGAGGAACACCAGCAGCAGAATGCGCGGCGGATCGCTGAACACGACAGCGAATACCAGCACCACCGCGAGGATCGCCACGAACGGCACGCGACCTTTGAGATCCAGCTCCTTGAAGCTGTTGTACTTGATGTTGCTGACCATCAGCATGCCGGCCGCCGCCACCATCAAGGCCACCAGGAACGACATCTTCGAACCTTGGATGCCGTAATCGCTGAACGCCCAGACAATACCGGCCACCACACCTGCCGCCGCCGGGCTGGCCAGACCGATGAAGTAGCGTTTGTCCGCCGTGCCGACCTGGGTGTTGAAACGCGCCAGACGCAACGCCGCACCCGCTACATATATGAAGGCGACCATCCAGCCGACCTTGCCCATGTCTCCCAGCGCCCAGCCGAAGGCCAGCAATGCCGGCGCAACACCGAAGGCGACCATGTCCGACAGCGAGTCGTACTCGGCGCCGAAGGCACTTTGCGTATTGGTCATGCGCGCCACGCGACCGTCGAGGCCGTCGAGCACCATCGCGACGAAAATCGCGATCGCAGCGAAGGCGAAGTACTTGCTCGCATTCACCGAGTCGCCGGCGCTCAACGCGGCCTGGGCGCTCATCGAGTTGATGATGGAATAGAAGCCTGCGAACAGGTTGGCAGTAGTGAACAGGTTCGGCAGCAGATAGATACCACGATGCCGGACTTTACGACCTTCAGCGTCGTGCCCTTCTTCGATGTGTTCATCGATGGGCAGCAGGCTTTCGGCGTCGGAAGCCTTGTTCGGCTCTTCGGGACGTTCGCTCATGGACATTACCTTGCAACGGTTTGGAAAAAATTCGACAGAGGCTTGAGGACGACAGTTCGGCCACAAACGATGCAGCTTTATACCAGAAGCACCGGCCCAAACGAAAAAACGCGGCCAAGGCCGCGTTTTTCGCACAAGGAACGACGACTCAGTTCTTGGCTTTGTCGACGATCTTGTTGGCACCGATCCACGGCATCATGGAGCGCAGTTGCTCGCCGATGATTTCGATGCCGTGAGCGGCGTTGTTACGACGCTTGGCGGTCATCGAAGGGTAGCCGGTTGCGCCTTCGCTGATGAACATTTTGGCGTATTCGCCGTCCTGAATACGTTTCAGGGCGTTGCGCATGGCCTGACGGGATTCGGCGTTGATCACTTCCGGGCCAGTCACGTACTCGCCGTATTCGGCGTTGTTGGAGATCGAGTAGTTCATGTTGGCGATACCGCCTTCGTACATGAGGTCAACGATCAGCTTCAGTTCGTGCAAGCACTCGAAGTAGGCCATTTCCGGCGCGTAGCCAGCTTCAACCAGAGTTTCGAAACCGGCTTTCACCAGTTCAACGGTACCGCCACACAGAACGGCTTGTTCGCCGAACAGGTCGGTTTCGGTCTCGTCCTTGAAGGTGGTTTCGATGATGCCGGTACGACCGCCACCAACGCCAGCGGCGTAGGACAGTGCAACGTTTTTGGCGTTGCCCGAAGCGTCCTGGTAGATCGCGATCAGGTCAGGGATACCGCCGCCTTTGACGAACTCGGAACGCACGGTGTGGCCCGGGGCTTTCGGCGCGATCATGATTACGTCGAGGTCGGCACGCGGAACAACCTGGTTGTAGTGAATCGCGAAGCCGTGGGAGAAGGCCAGAGTGGCGCCTTTCTTGATGTTCGGCTCGATTTCGTTCTTGTACAGCGAGGACTGGAACTCGTCCGGGGTCAGGATCATGACCAGGTCGGCAGCGGCAACAGCGGAAGCAACGTCGGTCACTTTCAGGCCGTGAGCTTCGGCTTTGGCAACGGTGGCCGAACCTTTACGCAGACCGACGGTAACGTCGACACCGGAGTCTTTCAGGTTGCACGCCTGAGCGTGGCCCTGGGAGCCGTAACCGATGATGGCAACTTTCTTGCCCTGGATGATCGACAGGTCGCAGTCTTTATCGTAGAAAACTTTCATGAATTTCCCCTTATATCCGGCCGTTCAGGCCATGCGCTAATTTGGTTTAGATGCTGAGTACTTTGTCGCCGCGAGCAATGCCGGTCACGCCGCTACGGACGGTTTCCAGAATCGATGCGGTGCCGATGGACTGAATGAAGCTGTCGAGCTTGTCGCTGGTACCGGTCAATTGAACGGTATACACGCTGGCGCTGACGTCGACGATCTGCCCACGGTAGATATCGGTGGTGCGTTTGATCTCGGCGCGCTGGGCGCCAGTGGCCTTGACCTTGACCAGCATCAGTTCACGCTCGATGTGAGCGCTTTCCGACAGGTCCACCAGCTTGACCACTTCGATCAGCTTGTTCAGGTTTTTGGTGATCTGCTCGATCACTTCATCGTGGCCCACGGTGGTCAGCGTCAGACGCGACAGGGTCGGGTCTTCGGTCGGGGCCACGGTCAGGCTTTCGATGTTGTAGTTGCGCTGCGAGAACAGGCCGACTACGCGAGACAGAGCGCCGGGTTCGTTTTCCAGAAGCAGGGAAATAATGTGCCGCATGATTAAGTACGCTCCGTCTTGCTCAGCCACATATCGCGCATGGAGCCGTCTTTGATCTGCATCGGGTAGACATGCTCGCTGGTGTCGACCGCAACATCGATGATCACCAGGCGATCCTTCATGGCAAACGCTTCGGCCATCTTCGACTTCAAATCTTTCGATTCGGTGATGCGTACGCCAACGTGGCCGTAGGCTTCAGCCAGCTTGATGAAGTCGGGCAGCGATTCCATGTAGGAGTGCGAGTGACGGCTGCCGTAGCTCATGTCCTGCCACTGGCGAACCATGCCCAGCACACCGTTGTTGAGGATGACGATCTTCACCGGCAAGCCGTATTGCAGGCAGGTCGACAGCTCCTGGATGTTCATCTGGATACTGCCTTCGCCGGTGACGCAGGCAACGTCGTCGTCCGGGAAGCTCAGTTTGATGCCCATCGCGGCTGGCAGACCGAAGCCCATCGTGCCCAGGCCACCGGAGTTGATCCAGCGGTTCGGCTTGTTGAACGTGTAGTACTGCGCGGCAAACATCTGGTGCTGACCAACGTCGGAGGTCACAAAGGCGTCGCCCTTGGTCACTTCGCAGAGGGTTTCGATCACGGTCTGCGGCTTGATCTTGCTGCCGTCGCCCTTTTCATAAGGGAACAGGCCGCGATCACCGCGCCATTCATCCACCTGCTTCCACCAGCTCGCTACGGACTCCTTGTTCGGGGTCTCGCCGATTTCCTTGAGAATCGCGACCATTTCGGTCAGGACGCTCTCGACCGGACCCACGATTGGCACGTCGGCCTTGATGGTCTTGGAAATCGACGCCGGGTCGATGTCGATGTGGATGATCTTGGCGTTCGGGCAGAATTTCGCCGGGCCGTTGATCACCCGATCGTCGAAGCGTGCGCCCACTGCGAGGATCACGTCGGCATGGTGCATCGCCAGGTTCGCGGTGTAGCTGCCGTGCATACCCAGCATGCCGATGAACTGACGGTCAGTGCCAGGGAATGCGCCCAGACCCATCAAGGTGTTGGTCACCGGCAGGTTGAGCATTTTCGCCAGCTCGGTCAGTTGCGCAGAGCCATTGCCGAGGATTACACCGCCGCCGGAGTACAGTACCGGGCGCTTGGCCGCCAACAACATTTCCGCTGCTTTGCGGATCTGCCCGGAGTGACCGCGAACGGCCGGGCTGTAGGAACGCAGCTTGGCTTTCTTCGGGAAAACGTATTCGAACTTTTCGGCCGGGTTGGTCATGTCTTTCGGGATGTCGACAACAACCGGGCCCGGACGACCGGATTGCGCCAGGTAGAAGGCCTTCTTCATGACTTCCGGGATTTCCGAAGCGTGCTTGATCATGAAGCTGTGCTTCACGATCGGCCGGGAGATACCGATCATGTCGGTTTCCTGGAACGCGTCGGTGCCGACCATGGTGCTTGGCACCTGACCGGAAATGATCACCATTGGAATCGAGTCCATGTAGGCGGTGGCGATACCGGTGATGGCGTTTGTGGCGCCTGGACCGGAAGTCACCAATACCACGCCGGCTTTACCGGTGGCACGGGCGTAGCCGTCAGCCATATGGGTCGCCGCTTGTTCGTGACGAACCAGGATGTGGGTCACTTCCGGTTCTTTGAACAGGGCATCGTAAACATGCAGGAGAGCACCACCCGGGTACCCGTAGATATATTTGACGCCTTCGTCACGCAAAAAGCGGACGAGCATCTCACCGCCAGATAAAAGCTCCACGTTGTTCACCTCTAAAACGCCAGAATACCGTCCACAAAAAAGGGGCGGGTCTTAATAGGTTTACTTCTCGGCAGAGCATGAGCGACGGTGGTCGCCGACTACGTCAGCACTGACTGAGCAAGTATTGGGATCGTCCCAAGTGTTGCGGGCCTTTCCCACCCAGCGCGAGGTAACGCGTTGCGGGTGTAACAGGTCGGCGCGGATGTGCGCCTCATGATCTACCGAGTGGGTCTGCTTCTGGCAGTCCCTCTACAGCGGACTTTGGATTCTTCTGTTTCGCCCTCTGCAAGTCAAGTCGTCTGTGTGGTTAATTGTGGGTAAGCACATGAGAACGCAAGAAAAAACCTGAAAAGCGCTACTCTGTTAGCGTCAATTGCGCATTTTTGCCAAGGAATCAGCATGCGAACGCTCCTCCTCACTCTGCTGATCGGCCTCAGCCCATGGTGCTCGGCCGCTCAAATCTACAAATGGGTCGATGCCCAAGGCGTCACGCATTTCGATGCACAGCCGCCGCAGGGCCAACCGTCGACGACCGTACAGACGCCCTCCTCACCCGCACCGAAAGCTGCGCCAATGCCGGGCGGCGGCGTACTTGGCGATCAGAAAGCCATTGATGCCAAGGTGAAGAAACAGGTCGCCGAGCAGCAGGCGCAGCTCAAGGCATTTTGCGAACAGGCACGCACGAACCTGGCGCAACTGCAGAACAATCCGCGCTTGCGTGAGGAGGTCGAGGGGGATGTGCGCAGGCTCGACGATACACAGCGTCAGGAACGCATCGTCGAAGCGAAGAAGCAGATTGCCGAGAACTGCCAGTAGGCCTGGCAGTTCCCAGTTTAGTTCAGCGAGATGCAGTGATCAGCAGGTCGAACTCTTTGAGCAGCACCTGCAACTGCCGATCCTTGCCACCGAGGTTGCGCTGGGCAAAGACCATTTCCGCCATTTCCTGAATGCCCGAGGCGTTCGGCAGCGGCAGATCCTGTTCGAGGATCATCTTCATACGCGGCAGGAAGATCCATTGCAGCCATTGCTCGAAGTCCAGCGTGTCGACGGAAAACGGCTCGACACTGCTCAGCGCTTCGGCGGACGGCTCAACCTCATCCCACCAGCCCTGGGTGCGCAGCTCTCGTTCGATCAGCAACAGCTGATCGGCGATTTTCGGGAAGCGCACGTCCATTACAGGGAAACCTTGGCCTTCTGACGGGCCAGTGCGGCGCCGGCGGAATCGCCTTGTTTCTCACGAGACTGAGCGATGATTTCCCACAGGCTGGCTTGCAGGTCCGGACGACCGTTGGCCATGGTCAGCGCACGACGGGCAAATTGCTCGGCTTGCGGCGCATCGCCTTGGGCCATGCGCACCTGCGCCAAACGGTAAAGCACTTGTGGCTCACGGGGGGCGACACGTTGCGCCCGCTCCAGGCTGGAAGAAGCACCGTTGAGGTCGCCACCGGCCTGTTGCTGTTGCGCGGTGGTCAGCAAGGCGAGTACCGGACCGTCCAGTTGCTCATCCGCCGACAGGCCACCGCCACTGCTGGCCGAAGGAATGCCACTTGGCGTCGACGGCATGCTGTAGCTGCCGGAGTTGATCGGCGCCGACTCAACCGCCGATGGGTTGTACGGCCCCGACGTGATACCGCCGGATGCAGGCCCCGGGACGATCGGCGAAGAGCTGATCGGTGTCGACACCGCAGCACCACCACCCGGCACCATCACCACTACGCCGGTATCGCCTTGCGGAATCGCCTGAGTCTGGCCCCGCACCGGTCGCTTGACCGTGGTCTGGCGGAAACCGCCATTGGCGCCGATGCGCTCGCTGTTGGACACGGCCGTACCCGAATCCACTACCGGAATCGAACCACGCTGTACGGTGGAGCAGCCGCTGAGCAAAGCCACGGCGGTCACCGCTGGAATCAACCACTTGTTCACTTGAAACCCTCTTTGCTTAATTCATCCAGCCCTTGACCCAGTCCATCACCGATTCCGGCGAGGCAGGTGTTTCGCTTGCACACGCGGCGCCGGGTGGCGGCTCGCTGCCGCGAATATACGGCATCTGTACCGCGCCGGGGCAGTTGGCATCGGAGCCCTGGCCGGTGCGCGAATCGACCCAGGCCTGCACGACGTTGTCCGGCTGCGGCATGTCCAGCGGCAGCGGATCGGCCTTGCGCATGAAACTGGTCCAGACCTGCAACGCACCGCTGGCCCCGGTGAACGGCGTCTTGCCGTTGTCGTCGCGGCCGAGCCAGACCACTGCCAGCAGATCCTGACTGAAACCGGCGAACCAGCTGTCGCGCGAATCGTTACTGGTACCGGTCTTGCCCGCGAGGGTCAGGGTCTTGGGCAGCACGTTATAAACCGAACTGCCGGTACCTTCACGCATCACCCGCTGCATGGCGTTCTGGATCAGGTAAATCGAGGCAGGATCGAAGCGCTGTTCGATCTGGAACGGATAACGCTTGAGCGGCTCGCCCTCGGCGGTCAGCACGCTGCGAATGCCGCGCATCGGCGTATTGAAACCACCGTTGGCCAGCGTCTGATACATGGTCGCCACTTCGATCGGCGTCATGCCGCCGGCACCGAGCAGCATCGACGGGAACGCCGGGAACTCACGAGTGACGCCCAGGCGACCCACGGTCTTGAGCACATTCGGCACACCGACTTCCAGGCCCAGACGCGAGGTCGACAGGTTGTAGGAATGCGCCAGGCCCTGATAGAGGAACACCGTACCGTGGGAGCGGCGATCGTAGTTCTGCGGCTTCCACACCTGACCGTTGGCGCCCTTGACCGACAGCGGATCGTCCGACAGCCAACTGGTCAGCGTGTACTGGCTCGGCTTCTCGAGCGCGGTCAGATACACCGCCGGTTTGATCAAAGAACCAATCGGGCGCACCGCATCCAGTGCACGGTTGAACCCGGCGTAGCTGGCCTGACGGCTGCCGATCATCGCCTGGACTTCACCGGTTTCCGGGTTGGTCACGACCATCGCCGCTTCGACGTCATCCGAGCCCTTGCGCCCGGCCAGCCGCTTGAACGTGTCATTGACCGAGGCTTCGGCTTTCATCTGCAGAATCGGGTCGAAACTGGTAAAGATGCGCAGGCCTTCTTCGGTCAAGTCTTCGTCGCGGTAGTCTTCGCGCAACTGACGTTTGACCAGATCGATGAAGCCCGGGAACGAGCTGTCGGCGAGCTTGCCGCGAGTCGTCACGCCGAGCGGCATTTTCTTCGCCGCTTCGACCTGCTCGGGGGTTGCCACGCCTTGCTGCGCCAGCACGTCGAGGACCAGATTACGCCGCTCCAGCGCGCGTTCCGGGTTGCGACGCGGGTTGTAGTAGGACGGCCCCTTGACCATGCCGACCAGCAACGCCACTTGATGCAGTTTCAGTTCGGACAAAGGCTGGCCGAAGAAGAACTGGCTGGCCAGACCGAAACCGTGCACCGCACGCTGACCGTCCTGGCCGACAAAGACTTCGTTGAGGTAGGCCTCAAGGATTTCCTTCTTGTCGTAATGCAGTTCGAGCAGCAACGCCATCATCGCTTCGGTGAGCTTGCGGGTCAGGCTGCGTTCGCTGGTCAGGTAGAAGTTCTTCACCAACTGCTGGGTCAGCGTACTGCCGCCCTGGGTCATCTTGCCGCCGGAGGTGTTGATCCACACGGCGCGGGCGATCGATTTCGGCGACACACCCCAGTGACTGTAGAAGTCGCGGTCTTCCACAGCGATCAAGGTTTCGAGCAGGTACGGCGGCACCTGATCGAGTTTGATCAGGATGCGGTCTTCAAGATTTTTCGGGTAAATGCCGCCGATCATCAGCGGCTCGAGGCGCACCACCGACAGTTTCGAACCGTTGGTCGCGGACAGCTCGGCAACGTAATCGCCGGAGAAGCGCACGCGCACCGGCTGCGGCTTTTCCAGGCCTTCATAGAACTGGAAGCCACGGGTGTTCAGGTCAACCGTATTGCCGCTGACGGCGGCGGCGCCGGGGCCATTGCTCACGGCTTCGCGGCGATAGCCGAGGGCATCGAGTTCGGTGAGGAAATCGTCCTTGCTGAGCTTCTGTCCGACGAACAGCTCGAGCGGGCGCGCGTATACCTTGGCCGGGATGGTCCAGCGCTTGCCGGAGAACTTCTCCTGCACCACGGCATCGAGGTAAACGGCGAAGCCGGCCAGCACTACAAGGCCGACCAGGCTGAGTTTAATGGCCCAGCTCAACCATGGGCTGAGGCCCTTGGCTGGTGGTTTTTTCTTGGTACGGGGGGATCGGGATCGAGTCATGGCGGCGGATTATACGCACTTTATCGATCCTCAACAGGCACGCGCGGAGGTTTGCGTCAGGCGGGCAAGCAGCCATAATGGCCGCCTCGAATTCCCCCGCCTCTGAAGGATCGCCCGTGAGCCAGTCCCTGATCGCTGCCCTGCAAAACCCGGCCCTCTACCCGCATCCCGTCGAAGGGTTTCAGGTCATCGAAACCCACATTTCGTGGGTGATTCTCACCGGCCCCTTTGCCTATAAAGTGAAGAAGCCGGTGAATTTCGGCTTCCTCGACTTCACCAGCCTCGACGCCCGTGCGCATTTCTGCGCTGAAGAGCTGCGTCTGAACCAGCGTCTGACCGCTGATTTGTATCTGGACGTGTTGCCAATCACCGGCAGCGTCGAGGCACCGCAATTGGGCGGCGACGGCCCGGCTATCGAATACGTGCTGAAAATGCGCCAGTTCCCCCAGAGCGGCTTGCTCAGCACCCTGCAAGCCAATGGCGAACTGACCACTCAGCACATCGATGCGTTGGCCGAACAGATCGCCCATTTCCATCTCAACGCCCCGAAAGTCCCGGCCGAACACGACGCCGGCACGCCGGACAGCGTGATGGCGCCGGTCGCGCAAAACTTCGAGCAGATCCTGCCGTTCCTCAGCGACAAAAACGATTTGCTGCAACTTGAGGCATTGAAAGCCTGGGCCGAAAGCAGCTTCGAGCGCCTCAAGCCCCTGTTCGCCCAGCGCAAGTCACAAGGTTTCACCCGTGAATGCCACGGCGACATCCATTTGGGCAACGCCACGGTCATCGACGGCAATGTGGTGATCTTCGACTGCATCGAGTTCAACGAGCCATTCCGTTTCACTGATGTCTGGGCCGACACCGGCTTCCTCGCCATGGACCTGGAAGACCGTGGCCTGAAATCGCTCGCGCGTCGCCTCATCAGCCAGTACTTGGAACTGACCGGCGACTATGAGGGCCTGGAAGTGCTGAACTTCTATAAAGCCTACCGCGCGCTGGTGCGGGCCAAGGTGGCATTGTTCAGCATGCCGGCCGACGCGACTGCGGTGCAGCGCGCCACCACCCTGCGCCAGTACCGCAACTACGCCAACCTGGCGGAAAGCTACAGCACCATTCCTTCGCGCTTCATGGCCATTACCCACGGTGTTTCCGCAGTCGGCAAGAGCCATGTGGCCATGCGCCTGGTCGAAGCGCTGGGCGCGATTCGCCTGCGTTCCGATGTCGAACGCAAGCGCCTGTTTGGTGAGCAGACCGTTGCCAACGATGTGCAGGCCGGCATTTACAGCGCCGATGCCAGCACCGCGACCTACGCACGCCTGCATGAAATCGCCGAGGTGATCCTGCACGCCGGGTTCCCGGTGGTCATCGACGCGACTTACCTCAAGCGTGAACAGCGCGACAACGCGGCGAAGATTGCCGAAGCCACCGGCACGCCGTTCCTGATCCTCGACTGCAACGCCCCGCAAGCGGTAATCGAGAGCTGGCTGGCGATGCGTCAGGCCGACCAGAAGGATCCGTCCGACGCCACCCTGGCAGTGATCGAAGCTCAGCAGGCCAATCGCGAAGCGCTGACCCCGGAGGAGATTCTGCGCAGCAAACGCGTGCAGACCAATGAATCCGGCACGCTGGACACCGTGGTCGCGCAGATCCGTCAGCGCCTGCCAGGTCTGTAAAAAACTATTTCGGCCGTGAAGCCCACGCTCGCTTCACGGCCGGCAAATAGTGGCACTATACTGGCGTCATAAAACCAACAGGTGATCTGACATGAGCCAGCCAAAACTGCTCGACACTCCGCTTTACGCCCTGCTGCACAAAGACGACATCGCAGGCTTCAACAAGGAACGCCCACTGGATGGCCCGATCGACATGGTCGGCGGCGATTTCCGTGGTCTCGACCTGCGCGAGCTGAACGCCGACGGCGTGGATTTCCGCGATGCGTACTTCCGCTCCGCCGACCTGCGCGGCATCGACTTCCGCAAGGCTTCGCTCGAAGGCGCCAGCCTGGCCCATGCGCAGATTTCCGGGGCGTACTTTCCGCCGGAGCTGAGTGCTGACGAGATTCTGATGTCGATGAATTTCGGCACGCGGTTGCGCTATCGCACCCGCTGAAATCTGGAAATCTTCCTGACGCCACGCCTTTCCCCTGTGGGAGCGAGCCTGCTCGCGAAGGCGTAGTGTCAGCTGATGTCGATTGTGTCTGATACGCCCTCTTCGCGAGCAGGCTCGCTCCCACATTGTTAACGCCTAACTCGCTTCCCTCTGCGTTCGCAGGTCCTTTACCCCCCTTTCTTAGAAGCTTTTGCGTCGAATCCGACCAAACAACCACGCTTTTCCTACTGATGGCTACACTGCTGAGAAGCTCGCCCACGCACCATTCGGCCGTCGCAAGGAGGCTTGATGAATGATGAACTGCAACACCTGAAAAATCTTGGCAAGACATCGGCGCAATGGCTGCATGCCGTGGGCATCCACAGCGCCTCGGACTTGCGTCGCCT
>NZ_RCOC01000028.1:0-12654 GCF_004307515.1 Pseudomonas sp. Sample_14
ATCAGTCGAGAACTATCGCTCCTGACGGAGCGTTAGTCGAGATACAAGGAGCTGCGGAACGCTGCGATCTTTTGATCTCTTGCCGCGAAGCGGCATGACACCGCCGGTTTTTCGTCTTCGACCCATTTCAGATTCCCCCTCTGATCCCCTCAAGTCCCCTGTTTACCGGGCCTTCGCCCGCCAATAAAAAGTTGGTCTGCAAATTGCTTATGGCTGAGCAGTACAGCGGTGGGCGGCAAACGTCCGGCATGCAGAGGAAACACAGTGGACAAGTACCTTTATGTGGCAATGACCGGCGCCAGCCAGAACGCACTGGCGCAGCGGGCGCATGCCAACAACCTGGCGAACATCTCCACCAACGGCTTCCAGCGCGACCTCGAGCAGGCGCGTTCGATGCCGGTGTTCGGTGACAGCTTTCCGGCGCGTGCGTTTGCCATGAGCGAACGTCCCGCCACCGACTTCACGCCGGGCTCGCTGGTGCAGACCGGTCGTGAACTCGACGTCGCGGTATCCGGCAACGGTTTCATCGCCGTGCAAAACCCCAGCGGTGGTGAAAGCTACGTGCGCACCGGCAGCCTCAACATCGACGCCCTCGGCGTATTGCGCGCCGGCAACGGCATGCCGGTGATCGGTAATGGCGGCCCGATCGCCGTGCCGCCCGAGCAGCAGGTCGAAGTCGGCGAAGACGGCACCATCAGCATTCGCGCGATGGGCGAAGGCCCCCGCGTCATGGCCGAAGTCGACCGGATCAAGCTGGTCAACCCGGACATCAAGAACATGAACAAAGGCCTCGACGGTTCGATTTACACCAAGGACGGCCAGCCGGCGCAAGCCGACGCCAACGTCAAACTGGTCTCGGGTTTCCTTGAGTCGAGCAACGTCAATGCCGTGGAAGAAATGACTTCGGTGCTGGCCCTGGCCAAGCAGTTCGAGTTGCACGTCAAGATGATGAACACCGCCAAAGACGACGACCAGGCCATGGCTCGGGTCTTGCAGATCAGCTAATTATCAGAACGTCGCGCCGTAAAACAGGCGCACGAGGAGAATCGAATGCTTCCGGCTCTATGGGTTGCCAAAACCGGTCTGTCCGCCCAGGACACCAACCTGACCACCATTTCCAACAACTTGGCGAACGTCTCGACCACGGGTTTCAAACGTGACCGTGCCGAGTTCCAGGACCTGCTCTATCAGATCAAGCGTCAGCCAGGTGCCCAGTCGACCCAGGACAGCGAACTGCCGTCGGGTCTGCAAGTGGGTACCGGTGTGCGCATTGTCGGCACCCAGAAAAACTTCACCGCCGGCAGCCTGCAAACCACTGAGCAGCCGCTGGACATGGCCATCGACGGTCGCGGTTTCTTCCAGATCCTGCAGCCGGACGGCACCACGTCCTACACCCGTGACGGTACTTTCCACCTCGACTCCAATGGCCAGATCGTCAACGCCAGCGGTTTCGCCCTGGAGCCGGCGATCATCATCCCGAACGATGCGCAGACCTTCACCGTCGGCCGTGACGGCACCGTGTCGATCACCATCGCCGGCAACCCGGCCTCGCAAGTGATCGGCAACCTGCAGACCGCCGACTTCATCAACCCGGCCGGCCTGCAAGCCGTGGGCAACAACCTGTTCCTGGAAACCGCTGCTTCCGGCGCGCCGCAGGTCGGCACCCCGGGCCTGAACGGTTTCGGTACCACGCTGCAGAACACCCTGGAAACCTCGAACGTCAGCACCGTTGAAGAGATGGTCAACATGATCACCACTCAACGCGCCTACGAGATGAACTCCAAGGTGATCTCCACCGCCGACCAGATGCTCTCGTTCGTAACGCAGAATCTGTAATCCAGTCTTTGGGGCGGCCTGAGGTCGCCAGCAACACCGTGAGGTAGGGTCATGAAGCGCTTTGTATCTGTTCTGGCATTGAGTGGGGTCGTCTCGCTCGCGGGCTGCGTCGCCCCGACGCCCAAGCCCAATGACCCTTACTACGCCCCGGTGTTGCCGCGCACACCGTTGCCGGCGGCTGCCAACAATGGCTCGATCTATCAGGCCGGCTTCGAGCAGAACCTGTACAGCGATCGCAAGGCGTTCCGGGTCGGTGACATCATCACCATCACCCTGAACGAGCGCACCCAGGCGAGCAAGAACGCCAACTCGCAGATGGACAAGAACAGCGATAACTCGATCGGGCTGACCTCGTTGTTCGGCTCCAGCCTGACCACCAACAACCCGATTGGCGGCGGTGATCTGAGCCTGAACGCCGGCTACAGCGCCGACCGTTCGACCAAGGGTGATGCCAAGTCCGGGCAGAGCAACAGCCTGACCGGTTCGATCACCGTGACCGTGGCCGACGTGCTGCCCAACGGCATCATCGCCGTGCGTGGCGAGAAGTGGCTGACGCTCAACACCGGTGACGAACTGGTACGCATCGCCGGCATGGTCCGCGCCGACGACATCGCGACCGACAACACCGTGTCGTCGACCCGTGTCGCCGATGCGCGCATCACCTACTCGGGTACCGGCGCGTTTGCCGATACGAGTCAGCCAGGCTGGTTCGACCGTTTCTTCCTCAGCCCGCTGTTCCCTTTCTAGGTGGCTACGTTGAATCTGAAAAGCCTTATGGTGGCCGCGTTGTTGATGTCTGCGGCGTTCACCGCACACGCCGAGCGGCTGAAAGACATCGCCAGCATTTCCGGCGTGCGCTCCAACCAGTTGATCGGTTACGGCCTGGTGGTCGGGCTTAACGGCACCGGTGACCAGACGACGCAGACCCCGTTCACCCTGCAGACCTTCAACAACATGCTCTCGCAGTTCGGCATCAAGGTGCCGCCGGGATCGGGCAACGTGCAGTTGAAGAACGTCGCGGCGGTGTCGGTGAGTGCCGATCTGCCAGCGTTTGCCAAACCGGGTCAGCAGGTCGACATCACCGTGTCCTCGATCGGTAACTCCAAGAGCCTGCGTGGCGGCACCTTGCTGCTGACGCCGCTCAAGGGTATCGACGGCAACGTCTATGCGATCGCTCAGGGCAACCTCGTCGTTGGCGGTTTCGACGCTGAAGGCCGCGATGGTTCGAAGATCACCGTCAACGTTCCGTCGGCCGGTCGCATCCCTGGCGGTGCGTCGGTGGAACGTGCGGTGCCGAGCGGTTTCAACCAGGGCAACAGCCTGACGCTGAACCTCAACCGCTCCGACTTCACCACCGCCAAGCGCATCGTCGACAAGGTCAACGACATGCTCGGCCCTGGCGTCGCCCAAGCCATCGACGGCGGATCGGTGCGGGTGACTGCGCCGCTGGATCCGAGCCAGCGCGTCGACTACCTGTCGATCCTGGAGAACCTCGAAATCGATCCGGGTCAGGCGGTGGCAAAAGTCATCATCAACTCGCGTACCGGCACCATCGTCATCGGCCAGAACGTGAAAGTGTCGCCAGCCGCCGTGACCCACGGCAGCCTGACCGTGACCATCACCGAAGACCCGATCGTCAGCCAGCCGGGCCCGCTGTCCAACGGCCAGACCGCCGTCGTGCCGCGCTCGCGAGTGAATGCCGAACAGGAAGCCAAACCGATGTTCAAGTTCGGCCCGGGCACCACCCTCGACGAGATCGTCCGTGCGGTGAACCAGGTCGGCGCGGCACCGGGTGACCTGATGGCAATTCTCGAAGCTCTGAAGCAGGCCGGCGCATTGCAAGCCGACCTGATCGTGATCTGAGGCCGGCCACCATGGATATGCGCAAAAGCGGTCTGGTCAGCAGCAGCGATTCGGGTTCCTACTCCGACCTCAATCGTCTGAACCAGCTGAAGGTCGGCGACAAGAACAGCGACGAAAACATGCGCAAGGTGGCGCAGGAATTCGAGTCGCTGTTCCTCGGCGAAATGCTCAAGTCGATGCGCTCGGCCACCGAAGCGCTCGGCCAGGACAACCCGCTGAACACGCCGGCGGCCAAGCAGTATCAGGAAATGTACGACCAGCAACTGGCGGTTTCCATGTCGCGGGAGGGCGGTGGTATCGGCCTGGCCGACGTGCTGATCCGGCAGATGTCGAAGAACAAACCGATGGCGCCGGGCGAGGCTGCCGCCGCGTCCGCCGCCAAGCAGCAGGAAGCGCTGGCCAAGGCCGCCGCCGTGCCGACGCCGATTGCCGCCGGCACCGTCGCCACCGGTCCGCTGTCCCGCGTCAACGGCGAGCGTCCGTTGTGGGCATCGCGCTCGGTGCATGCGCCGAACAACACCGATATTTCCCATCGCAACGACATGGCGCTGATCAACCAGCGGCGTCTGGCATTGCCGCCGAAACTGGCCGACCGGTTGCTCGCCGGTCTGGTGCCGTCGGCGCCGAGCGTGGCCAATGCGACCACTGCGGCCGCAGCATCCAATGCCTTGCCGCAACGGGCCACGACCACCGCCCTCACAGGTTCAGGCGCGTTGTACAACGGCGACTGGCTGGCCCGTGCCGAAGAGCAGAAAGCCGCTGGCGGCCAGATGCAGGTCTACGGCCGCGCCATGGCGCAGATTCCGCTGGCACCGGCGAAGAAGGCCTTCAGTTCTGCCGACGAATTCGTCAATACCATGCTGCCGATGGCCAAGGAAGCCGCCGACCGCATCGGCGTCGATCCGCGTTATCTGGTGGCGCAAGCGGCACTGGAAACCGGTTGGGGCAAATCGGTCATGCGCGCTCAGGATGGCAGCAGCAGCCACAACCTGTTCGGCATCAAGGCGAGCAGCAACTGGAAAGGCGATTCGGCCCGCGCGATCACCAGCGAGTTCCGCAATGGCGCGATGGTCAAGGAGACGGCCGAGTTCCGTTCCTACGCCTCGTACAAGGACAGCTTCCACGATCTGGTGACGTTGCTGCAGAGCAACAATCGCTATCAAGAAGTGCTGAAGTCGGCCGATAACCCAGAACAGTTTGTACGCGAGTTGCAGAAGGCCGGTTACGCCACCGACCCGAACTACGCGACGAAGATTTCGCAAATTGCCAAGCAGATGAACAGTTTTGAAAACTACGCTGCGGCGGGTGTCTCCACCACGCCTTTATAAGGCACCAGGTAATAAGGTCTGAACCATGAGTTTGCTCAATATCGGGATGTCGGGACTGTCGGCCAGCCAGTCCTCTCTGGCTACGACAGGCAACAACATTGCCAACGTCGACACCGCCGGTTATTCACGTCAGCAAACCGTGCAGGGCACCAAGTCCTCGCAGCAGTACGGCAGCGTTTTCATCGGCACGGGCACGACCCTGGCCGACGTGCGCCGGGTGTACAACTCGTACCTGGAATCGCAGCTGCACACCGCGACGTCGCTGGACAGCGAATCGGCCGCGTTCCTCAAGCAGGCGACGCCGCTGGACGCCATGCTGTCGGACACCAACACCGGCCTGACCGGTGTGCTGCAGAAATTCTTCACCTCGATGCAGGGCGTATCGACGTCGGCCACCGATGACACTTCGCGTCAGTCGGTGCTGACCGGCGCGCAGGCGCTGACCAGCCGTTTCAATACCCTGGCCAAGCAGCTCAACGACCAGAACACCACGATCAACGGCAGCCTCGGCGACATGACTGCCCAGGTGAACAAACTCGCCACGGCGATCGCCAATCTCAACCAGAAGATCGGCGAAATCTCCACCAGTGGCGGGGCGCCGAACGACCTGCTCGACAGCCGTAACGAAGCCGTGCGTCAGCTCTCCGAGCTGACCGGTGCCCAGGTCGTCGAGCGCGGCACCAGCTTCGACATTTATGTCGGCAGCGGCCAGCCGCTGGTCATCGGCAACACCACCAACAGCCTGAGCATGGTCGCGAGCAAGACCGACCCGTCGCGCATGTCGATCCAGATGGATCGCGGTTCGAGCACCATCGACATCACTTCGGTGATCAGCGGCGGCGAAATCGGCGGTCTGCTGACCTATCGCAAGGAAGTCCTCGACCCGTCGCTCAACGAGCTCGGTCGCGTCGCTCTGGTGATTGCCGATCAGATCAACAGCCAGCAAGCCCAGGGCATCGACAAGAACGGTGACTTCGGCGCGGCGATTTTCAACAACATCAACAGTGCCGCCCTGATCAGTCAGCGCAGCATTGCGAAGGACGGCAACAGCGCCGGTTCGGGCAACCTCGATGTGACCATCAAGGACACCGGCAAGCTGACCACCAGCGATTATCAGGTGACCTTCACCAGCGCCACCGATTACACCGTCAAGCGTTCCGACGGCACCGATCTGGGCGCATTCAGTACCACGACCAATCCGCCGCCAGTAATCGACGGTTTCACCCTTGCCTTGAATGGCGGCGCGCTGAGCGCGGGTGACTCGTTCAAAATCACGCCGACCCGCAACGCGGCGGCGAGCATTCAGACGGTCCTGACCGATCCGAAGAAAATCGCAGCGGCAGGTCCGCTGACCGGTGTCGCCAGCGCCAACGGTCTGGGCACTTACACCCAGCCGACGCTCAGCGACAAGATCGACATCTACAACCCGACCGCCCAGGCTGACATGCAGGCAGCGTTGAAGAATTCGACGCCGGTCAAACTGGTGTTCGGCGCAGCCAGCGGCGGCAGCCAATCGTACAATCTGGTCGACGCCAAGGGCGCGACCATCGGCACCGGCACCATCGTCCCTGGCCAGTCGAACACGCTGAATTTGAAAGTCGGCATCGTCGATGCCAGCGGCAACCCGGTGATGGACACTACCGTCACGCCGAACGTGCAGAAGACCTTCACCGTGCAGACCACCGTGGGCGGCACGCCGAAAACCGGCGAGACCTTCACCATGAACCTGACCGGCGCGGCGTCTTCGGACAACCGCAACGCCCAGGCACTGGTCGCATTGCAAACCAAACAGACCGTGGACACCGGTTCGGCGAGCAAGGGCATCAGCCTGACCGACGCCTACAACACCCTGGTGACCAACGTCGGTACCAAGACCGCCCAAGGCAAGTCCGACAGCGCCGCGACCACGGCGATTCTGGAGAACGCCAAGGGTGCCCGCGATTCGCTTTCAGGGGTCAACCTGGACGAAGAAACCGGCAACCTGGTCAAGTACCAGCAGTACTACACAGCGTCTTCGCAGATCATCAAAGCTGCGCAGGAAACTTTCGCCACGCTGATCAACAGCCTTTAAGGAGTCGTAATTCATGCGCATTTCCACCGCCCAGTATTACGGAACGCAAGCTTCGGATTATCAGCGTAACTTCAACAAGGCCGTTGCCACCGCGAGCGAGGCGAGCAGCCTGCAGCGCATCAACACCGCCGCCGATGATCCGATCGGTGCCGGGCGCTTGCTGCAATTGGGCCAGCAGGCGGCGATGCTCGATCAGTACAAGACCAACGTCAACACCACCAAAAGTGCGTTGAACGTGCAGGAGTCCACGCTGGATTCGATCACCACGGCGTTGGCACGGGCCAAGGAACTTGCGCTGGCCGCGAACAACGGCACGATCACCGACAAGGATCGCCAGGCGTACGCCTCGGAACTGGGTGAGATCCAGCAGCAGGTGCTGGGCCTGATGAACGCCAAGGATGCCAACGGCAACTACCTGTTCTCCGGTTCGAAAACCGATACCGCGCCGTACTCGAAGAATTCTGACGGCACGTTCAGCTACAACGGCGACCAGACCACCATCGATCTGGGCATCGGCGACGGCATGACCGTGGGCACCAACACCACCGGTTGGGACGCGTTCCAGCAGACCATCAACACCGGCCGCACCAACACCAAAATGACCGCGCCAGCCGTCGATGACGGCCGTGTCGTGCTGTCCAACGGCACCGTCGGCACTGCCGCCACTTACGATGCCAAGTTCACTGCCGGGCAGCCGTACACCATCGATTTCGTCAGCAGCACCCAGCTGAAAATCACCGATGCGCTGGGCAACGATGTGACCGCCGAGGCCAGCCAGAACGGCCTGATCAGCAACAGCAGCGGCGCCAATCAGACCGTCAGTTTCCGCGGCGTCGACCTCAAGCTGAACGTCAACCTGAAGGCCGGCGATACCAACCCGGACGCCGTTATCGCAGGGCACAGTTTTCAGCTGTCGGCCTCGCCGGACTCGTTCACCACCACGCGTAATCCGGGTAACCCGTCGACCAGCGTGATCACCGGTTCGACCATCACCGATCAGGCAGCCTACACCGCAGCTTTCCCGCAGGGCGGCGCGGTGCTCAAGTTCACCAGCGCCACCGATTTCGATCTGTATGCCGCGCCAGTGACCGCCGACAGCAAGCCGGTTTCTTCGGGCACGGTTGCCGGCGGTAACGCCACCGCTGCCGGTGTGACCTTCGCGCTGGGCAACACGCCGGCCGCAGGCGATCAGTTCTCGATCCAGCCGAACAATCACCAGACCCAGAACGTGCTCGACACCCTGGGCCAGATGATCACCGCGCTGAACACGCCAGTTGATGGCGATCCGGTTGCCAAGCAGAAATTGCAGGGCGCGATGGAGGCGGGCCTCGGCAACATCGATGCCGCTTCCAACCAGATCGGCACCGCAGTCACCACCATTGGTGCCCGCGGCCAGGCCCTGGACATGCAGACCATCACCAACGACAGTCTGACCACGGCGAACAGCACCACCCAGGGTTCGATCCGTGATTCCGATCCGGCTGAAGTCATGACCCGTCTGACGCTGCAACAGACCATGCTGCAAGCCGCGCAACTGGCGTTCAGCAAGATCAGTCAGTTGGGTCTGTTCAACAAGATCTGATGATTGGCGGGCGCGAGCGCGCCCGCCAACGTTGTGCCTCTGTTAATGATTTTTTGCGGTATCAAGGGCTCGTTTTTGCGAGCGGGCTCGTACCGCCTGTGAGCCCGCCGTGAATTCACTTCCTCTCGTCAGCATTGCCATCCCTGCGTTCAATCCGCGCTTTTTCGAGCGGGCATTGAACAGCGCCGTCAGCCAGACATACGCGCCTCTTGAGATCATTGTCTGCGATGACAGTCGTGGTCGTGAGATCGAAGGGATTGTCAGCGCTGTGGCCGAGCGCTCGGGTGTTGCCGTGCGCTATGTGCGCAACCCGCGCACACTGGGCCTGGTCGGCAATCTCAAGGCGTGCCTTGATCAGGCGCAGGGTGAATTCGTCAAGTTCATGTGTGACGACGACCATCTCTATGCCGCCTGCATCGAGCAGCAGGCGCACGAGATGTTGCGTGAGGAAGTCAGCCTGGTGCTGGCTCAGCGGCTGTTCTGGGACGCCGACGACATCATTCTGCCGGCGCGCCTTGAAAACACTTCGTTGTCACCGGCCAGCGGTCTGTTCAAGGGTGATGACCTGCTGGGCATCTTCGAAAAATTTCCGGTCAATGTGCTGGGCGGTTTCTCCAGCGCCTTGTTCCGTCGTTCGGACCTCGTCGACTTGTTGCCGGCGCTGACTCAGGACGGCCACTGCTTTGTCGCCACCCTGGATTTCGCCTTGTACGTATGCCTGCTGCGGCGCGGCAATCTGGCGATGTCGAACACCGTGCTCAGTGCCGAGCGGCTGTATCCGGAGCGCTTGAGCGCTCAGCAGCCGATGAAAGACGCGGTCGAGGTCGAGCGCGAGTGGATTCTGCAAATGCTCAAGGCGCGCAGCGGCGAGTCGGCGCCAGCGCCGGGTTGGGTGCGCTATGTCCCGCTGACCAAGGCTGACGCAATGCCGCGCGTCTGGGAAGAGCTGCCCCTGAGCCGTACGCTGGGTACCAAGCAGAGTCGCCAGGAGTGGTGCGTCGGCATCGATAGCTGGAGCTTCGCCGAACTCTACGCGCACTGGCTGCAGTTCCGCAGTCTCACTGAAGGGCAGCGCAAGTTACTGCCGGAAACTCTGGCTGCCTGGCCACAACAGCCGCGAATAGTGCCGATCGTCATTGATGCCCAGGGCAGTCGCGATGGAGTCGAGCGCACGCTTGAGGCGCTTGCTCGGCAGGACTATGCGCCTGAACTGATTCTGGTGCTGTCCGCTTCCTGTAACGAGGCGACGCTGGATGGGCGCGTGTTCCACATGCCACTGGAAGGTGACGGGCTGGGTCAGATCAACGCTCTGTTGCCCCAACTGGAGGGCGCCGACTGGTTCTACCTGTTGCAGGCCGGTGACCGGCTGATGGTGCCGGCCTTGCTGGTCATGTCTGACCGGATTGCGCACTCGCCGTCGCTCGGTTGCGTGTACAGCGATGAAGGCGGTCTGCGCGATGGTGAGTCCGTGGAACCCGCCTTCAAACCCGATTTCAACCTTGATCTGATGCGCAGCTACCCGTATGTCGGGCGCGCCTTGGCGTTCAAGCGCGAACGCTTTCTGGCGCTGGGTGGTTTTGACACGACGTTCACCGAACTGGCTCCTCACGACATGCTGTGGCGCATGGTCGAAAGCGACGGCACCCAGGTGATCGGGCATGTCGCCGAAGTTCTGCTGGAGTCGCCATTCGATCTGTCGCGGTGGTTGGCCGAGCCAGGCGTCATCGAACAGAACCCTCGTGTGCTCGAAGCGCATCTGCAACGCATTGGCGTTGCCCATGAAATCCGTCGTGGCAGTTGCCAATTGCTCAATCGTGTCGACTATCGGCACGCGCGCCGTCCGCTTGTGTCGATCATCATCGTCACCCGGGATCAGACCGCTGCCTTGCAGCGGTGTGTCGAGACCGTGCTGGAAAAAACCGCCTACGCCGACTACGAACTGCTGCTGGTCGACAACGGCAGCGAAACCGCTGAGGCCAGAGCATGGCTGGACGGCATCGCGCAATTGGGTGGTGACCGAATCCGCGTGCTGACGTACCCGCAGCCGGACAACATGGCTGCCCTGCACAATTTTGCCGTGGCCAAGGCCCGTGGCGAATATGTGCTGCTGCTCAATACCTTTGCAGTGATCACCCACGCCGACTGGCTGGACGAACTGCTCAATCATGCGCAGCGCCCGGAAGTCGGCGTGGTCGGCGCCAAGTTGTTCAACCCGGATGGTTATGTGCTGCATGCCGGCATGATTCTGGGGATGCAGGGCGCGGTCGGGCTGCCATTTTATGGACAGTCGCTGCAGTCGGACGGTTATATGTTCCGGCTGCAGGCCACCCACGATCTGAGTGCAGTCGGCGGTGATTGCCTGATGGTGCGCAAGACGGTTTTCGAGGCGGTGGCAGGGCTTGACGAAGAGGATTTGAAGCAGGCGCTGAACGTGGTGGATCTGTGCCTGCGCATCGGCCAGGAAGGCTACCTGGTAGTGTGGACGCCTTATGCCTTGCTGGCTCAGGGCGTGCGCCCGACTGTCGAGTCGACAACTGAGCAAGGCCAGCAACATTTGCACGAGCAAGAGACCTTCTACAAGCGCTGGCTGCCGCGCATTGCCCGCGATCCGGCCTTCAACGTCAACCTGTCACTGCAGGGCGTCGGAGCGACCAGTTTCAGCCTTGAGCCGGGCCTGCGTACGGGGTGGACTGCTTTTTCCAGGCCGCAATTGCCCAACGTACTCGCTGTGCCGATCAATGCCTCAGCCATTGGCCATTACCGCATGAGTCAGCCGCTGATAGAGCTGGAAGCGGCGAACCGCGCCGAAGGGTGTATTCGTTACGGCTTGCCGTCGATCATTGAAATCGAGCGTCAGTCGCCGGATGTCATCGTCCTGCAAGGGCGCTATTCCCAGGGCGCGATCGATGAAATCCCGCCGCTGAAAAAGTTCTGCCATGCCCGGCGCATCTTCGAGCTGGATGACTATGTGATCGATGTTCCGCATCGCAATGCGCATATCCGCAACATGCCCAGCAAGCAGGAAATGGAACGGATGGTGCGCCAGGCGATCAGCCTGTGCGACCGCGTGGTGGTGTCGACTCAACCACTGGCCAATGCGCTGTCGGACATGCACCACGACATTCGCGTGGTCCCCAACATGCTTGCGCAAAACCTCTGGACCGGTCTGCGGGGGCAGCGCCGCACCTCGAAAAAACCTCGCGTGGGTTGGGGCGGAGGCACCAGCCACCATGGCGATCTGGCGGTGATTGCCGATGTCGTGCGTGAGCTGGCCAATGAAGTCGACTGGGTATTCTTTGGCATGTGCCCGGATGACCTGCGTCCGTACATGCACGAGTTCCACGGTGTGATTCCTCTGGACGTCTATCCGGCCAAGCTGGCCAGTCTTAACCTCGACCTGGCCCTGGCACCGCTGGAGTTTCACATTTTCAATGACTGCAAGAGCAACCTGCGTTTGCTGGAATACGGCGCCTGTGGTTATCCGGTCATCTGCACTGATACCGAAGCCTATCAGGGCTACCTGCCGTGCACGCGGGTGAAGACCAACAGCACTGATGAATGGCTGCAGGCGATTCGCATGCATCTGGCCGACCCTGACGCCAGTTATCGCATGGGTGACGAGCTGCACGAGGTGGTCATGCGCGATTATGTGTTGCGTGGTGACAATCTGCGGTATTGGGAGAATGGCTGGCTGGCGGATTGATCGTTTATATAGGCGGCTTTTTGGGGTTGCCTTTTTTTTGGGGCCTTGGCGGCCTTTGGGCCGACCAGGCGTTGGTTGGTTTGGGTGAATATCCGTTTTTTGCTGCGCTGCGGTTGGCGGTTTCGCCCTTACGGCGACTCACTTTTTTTACAAACGCCTAAAAAAAGTAAGCAAAAAAACGCTTGCTCCTACGTTCGGCCCTCGCAGGCTCGGGTTCCTTCGCTGCGGGACTGATCCGGGCGCAGCGGCTCCGGTTTGCTTCGCTGCACCT
>NZ_RCOC01000078.1:0-9072 GCF_004307515.1 Pseudomonas sp. Sample_14
GGGTGGAGGAGGGCTGTAGAGTCTGAACCAGGCGAAGGCCAGCAGGTGCGCCAGGACAATCGCCACGAACAGCACCCCGAACAGGCGACCGAACAGGGTGTCGAAGCGCGCCTTCATCAACCGATGTCCCGCGCGTCGAACAGGTAACCCTCGCCGCGCACGGTCTTGATCAGTTGCGGGGCTTTCGGGTCGTCGCCGAGTTTTTGTCGCAGGCGCGAGACCAACAGGTCGATGCTGCGGTCGAAAGCCTCGATCGAGCGACCGCGAGCGGCGTCGAGCAGTTGTTCGCGGCTGAGCACGCGACGCGGGCGTTCGATGAAGACCCAGAGCAGGCGGAATTCGGCGTTGGACAACGGCACTACCAGGCCGTTGTCGGCGACCACTTGGCGCAGGACGCTGTTCAGGCGCCAGTTGTCGAAGCGAATGTTGGCGCGCTGTTCGCTGCGGTCGTCGCGCACGCGGCGCAGGATGGTCTGGATGCGGGCGACCAGTTCGCGTGGTTCGAACGGTTTGGCCATGTAATCGTCGGCGCCCAGTTCCAGGCCGATGATGCGGTCGGTGGGTTCGCAGCGGGCGGTGAGCATCAGGATCGGGATGTCCGATTCGGCGCGCAGCCAGCGGCACAGCGACAGGCCGTCTTCGCCGGGCAGCATCAGGTCGAGGACGATGACGTCGAAATGTTCGCCCTGCAGCGCCTGGCGCATCGCCGCGCCGTCGGTGACGCCGCTGGCGTGAATGTTGAAACGGGCGAGGTAATCGATCATCAGCTCGCGGATCGGCACGTCATCATCGACGATCAGCGCGCGGATGCTCCAGCGCTTGTCGTCTTTGCTTTCATCCGTCATGGTTGTCGGGGTGTTGTGCATGGGGCTGTTCACTACCAGGGGTGGTTTCAGCATAGGCGTCCGGCCGAGAGGCGGGAAGTGCTGTTGTAAGGGCGTATTGCGCAGGGCGAGGCTAACCCGGGTGGGTGTTGCCGGCGTGTCGGCTGTGTATCGAAGTCGACACAATAGCCGTGCGGGCTAAGCTGATAACCGCCAGCGCGACGATTTACCGATCATCGGGTGCCGCGCCGCCGCCGGTTCCGCTACAATGCGCGCCGTTTTCGACCAGCCTGAGAGCCCATCCATGTCCGCCTGCCAGACTCCTATCATCGTCGCCCTGGATTTCCCCACCCGTGACGCCGCACTGAAGCTGGCCGACCAGTTGGACCCGAAACTGTGCCGGGTCAAAGTGGGCAAGGAACTGTTCACCAGTTGCGCGGCGGAAATCGTCGGCACCCTGCGTGACAAGGGGTTTGAAGTGTTTCTGGACCTGAAATTCCACGACATCCCCAACACCACCGCGATGGCCGTGAAAGCCGCTGCCGAGATGGGCGTGTGGATGGTCAATGTGCACTGCTCCGGTGGCCTGCGCATGATGGCTGCCTGCCGTGAAGAGCTGGACAAGCGCAGTGGTCCGCAACCGTTGTTGATTGGTGTGACCGTGCTGACCAGCATGGAGCGCGAGGATCTGGCCGGTATCGGTCTGGATATCGAGCCGCAGGAACAAGTGCTGCGTCTGGCGGCACTGGCCGAGAAGGCCGGGATGGACGGTCTGGTCTGTTCGGCGCTGGAAGCGTCGGCGCTGAAAACCGCGCACCCGTCGCTGCAACTGGTGACCCCGGGAATTCGCCCGGCAGGCAGCGCGCAGGACGACCAACGGCGCATTCTGACCCCGCGTCAGGCACTGGATGCCGGTTCCGATTATCTGGTGATCGGCCGTCCGATCAGCCAGGCGGCAGATCCGGCGCAGGCGTTGGCCGCAGTCGTAGCCGAAATTGCCTAAAGCTTATTGAAGATCCAACTGTGGGAGCGAGCCTGCTCGCGAAGAGGGAGTGTCAGTCGGCGTCATTACCGACTGATCTTCCGCTTTCGCGAGCGGGCTCGCTCCCACATTGGTTTCAGGCTGGCCTTAAACCTTCAACACCAACTTGCCAAAGTTCTCGCCGTTGAACAGTTTCATCAGCGTCTCCGGGAACGTCTCGAGCCCTTCAACCACATCTTCCTTGCTCTTGAGCTGCCCGTTGGCCATCCAGCCGGCCATCTCCTGGGCGGCGCTGGCGAACTGCGCGGCGTAGTCCATCACCACAAAACCTTCCATGCGCGCGCGATTGACCAGCAGTGACAGGTAATTGGCCGGGCCTTTGACCGCTTCTTTATTGTTGTACTGGCTGATCGCGCCGCAGATCACCACGCGCGCCTTCATGTTCAAGCGGCTCAGCACCGCGTCGAGAATGTCGCCACCGACGTTATCGAAGTACACGTCCACGCCTTTCGGGCATTCGCGCTTCAGACCGGCCACGACGTCTTCGGCCTTGTAATCGATGGCGCCGTCAAAACCCAATTCGTCGATGAGGAATTTGCACTTGTCGGCCCCGCCGGCGATGCCGACGACGCGGCAGCCTTTGATTTTGGCGATCTGCCCGGCCACGCTGCCCACCGCACCGGCCGCGCCGGACAGCACCACGGTGTCACCGGCTTTCGGGGCGCCGACGTCGAGCAGGGCGAAGTAGGCGGTCATGCCGGTCATGCCCAGTGCAGACAGATAGCGTGGCAATGGCGCGAGTTTCGGGTCGACCTTGTAGAAACCGCGCGGCTCGCCGAGGAAATAATCCTGCACACCGAGGGCGCCATTGACGTAATCGCCGACGGCGAAGCCAGGATTGTTCGAGGCGATGACTTTTCCCACGCCCAGTGCGCGCATGACCTCACCGAGACCGACCGGCGGGATGTAGGACTTGCCTTCGTTCATCCAGCCGCGCATGGCCGGGTCGAGGGACAAGTATTCGTTTTTCACCAGAATCTGTCCCGCCTGTGGCTCGCCGACCGGTACTTCCTGATAAGTGAAAGTCTCGCGGGTCGCGGCGCCCACCGGGCGTTTGGCGAGCAGGAACTGGCGATTGGTCTGGTTGGTCATGACAGGCACTCGAATGGAATGAAGCCTTGTTGATAGCTCTTCAACGGCGATGTCGCAAGGTTGGCTGATACGGCGAATGCGAGTCGATCCAGTGCAGTGATGATTACGGGGCGGGTTTTATCACTGCAGCGCATGGGCCTGTAAACAGCGATTGCATAGTGCTGACGCGCTTTCGCTGCCCTTGGCTATGCTGCGATGCCAACATCTCCCATTTTTTTTGCATTCGAGGACATAGCCATGAGCATGACGTTTTCCGGTCAGGTGGTTGTAATCACGGGAGCCGCCTACGGCATCGGTCGCGCGACAGCCCTGGCGTTTGCCGCCGAAGGCCTGAAAGTGGTGGTGGCTGACCTCGACGCGGCTGGAGGCGAAGGCACGGTGGCGCTGATTCGTACCGCCGGTGGCGAAGCGTCCTTCGTGCGCTGCGACGTGACGGTGGAAAGCGATGTAAAAAATCTGATGGATGAGGTGATCAATACCTACGGTCGTCTCGACTATGCCTTCAACAACGCCGGGATCGAAATCGAGAAGGGCAAACTGGCCGACGGTACGCTGGACGAGTTCGACGCGATCATGGGCGTCAACGTCAAAGGCGTCTGGCTGTGCATGAAGTATCAGTTGCCGTTGCTGTTGGCGCAGGGCGGTGGCGCGATCGTCAACACGGCGTCGGTAGCCGGGCTGGGCGCAGCGCCGAAAATGAGCATCTATGCGGCGTCGAAACATGCGGTGATCGGCCTGACCAAGTCGGCGGCGATCGAATACGCGAAAAAGAAAATCCGCGTCAACGCAGTGTGCCCGGCAGTGATCGATACGGACATGTTCCGCCGTGCCTACGAAGCCGACCCGAAGAAGGGCGAATTCGCCAACGCCATGCACCCGGTCGGGCGCATTGGCAAGGTCGAGGAAATCGCCAGCGCGGTGCTGTATCTGTGCAGCGATGGCGCAGCGTTCACCACTGGGCACTCATTGGCGGTGGACGGCGGCGTGACGGCGTTCTGAAAGTTGCCGAAATACAAAGAACCCGCCTGCGTGCGGGCTTTTTTGTACCTCGCGGTCGGTCCCTGTGAATACCGTTAAACAATGTGTATCAAACCGTTAGAACTGCCGCATTTGGCGGTGTTGTCGCACAGCCTCGGCGGCGCGGCTGTGATTTACTGCTGCCAGCAAAACTGACAGGAGTTTGCGAGCTCATGGAACTGAGAATTGACCGACAGGCAATGGTGCCGGTCGTGCAGCAGATCGTCGACGGAATGACTGACTGGATTGTGCAAAGCGGCATCCCGCCGGCCACCCGGTTGCCCTCCGTACGGCAAATCGCCCGGGGTAATCTGCTCAGCCAGTCGTGTGTCGTCGAAGCCTGCGAGCGCCTGGTTTCGCAAGGTGTGTTGACTGCGCGTCAGGGCGCGGGATTCATCGTCGCGGCCTCGCCGCCGTTGCGCGAAACGGACTCGGAACTGGCAGTGTTCGAAGGCCGCCATGCGTGGTGCGATGAGCTGAGCGCTTCGTCGGGCCGCTTGGTCTTGGGGCAAGGAGGCTTGCCGCCGAGCTGGCGTGAGCCCGACGACCTCAGCTACGCATTACGCGAGGTGGCGCGCACCGACATGGCCAGTCTGTTCAACTACAGCTCGCCGCTGGGCCTGCCAGCGTTGCGCGAGCAAATTGCCAAGCGTCTCAAACTGCTGAACATCGACGCTTGCAATACCCGGCTGATGAGCACCAGCGGTGCCAGTCATGCGCTCGATCTGATCGTGCGCACCCTGTTCAAGGCCGGCGACTGCGTGGTGGTGGAAACGCCCGGTTATGCACCGTTGTTTGACCTGCTGCGCCTGCACGGCGTACAGATGCTCGAAGTGCGTCGGACACCGAGCGGGCCGGACATCGACATGCTCGAGTCAGTGCTGCGTCAGTTTCGTCCCAGCGCCCTGTTCATCGGCAGTCATCACCACAACCCCACCGGCAGCTGCCTGACGCCTGCGGTCGCCCAGCGTATCGTGCAGTTGAGCAAGACCTACGACCTGCGCGTGATCGAAGATGACGTCTACGCTGATCTGCACACCGGCAGCGGTACACGGTTGGCGGCGCTGGACCATGGCGGCAGGGTCATTTATGTCGGCAGCTTCTCCAAGACCCTGAGCAGTTCGTTGCGGGTCGGCTTTGTTCTGGCTGACAGCGAACTGCTGAAGCGCCTGGCCGAGGTCAAGATGATCAGCGGGCTCGGCTGTTCGAGGCTGGCCGAGGCGGTGCTGGCCAGGCTGATGGCGACCGGCGCTTATCGCAAACTGGTGCAGCGCCAGCGCCAGCGCTTGAATGCCGATCGCGCGGCGGCCTTGCAGGCCCTGGAAGACGCCGAGTGGGAAGTGTTTGGCAAGCCGGTTGGCGGGCTGTTTATCTGGGCGCGGGCACGCTTGCGCGATCAGACGTCGGTGCGCAGGCAGGCCCAGCGTTGCGGGCTGGAGTTATCCGCAGCGGACGCCTTCAGTCCCAGCGGTGAGTGCGGTGACTGGCAGCGCATCAATGTGGCCTGTGCCTGCGACCCGCGGGCTCGGCAGTTTTTTCGCAATACTTGCGCGGATCGACCTCCAGCATTCTGAAAACGACGCGGGCGTAGCTTTTTGCCATTATTCCGACGCCAGAGTCTTGTGCTGGTTAGAGCCCGTTGCGAATCTTCGTTCACAGACTTTGGCAGGGGACTACGCGCAATGATTTCGGCCGTGCAAGGACGTTTTGCCAACCTCGGTATGGCGAAAAAACTGGGTATCGGATTTGTGCTGGTCTTGCTGCTGACTGCATTGGTGGCGGCGATCGGCGTCTGGTCGCTGCAAACCATCAGCCTGCGTTTCGACGGCTTGAAGCAGATGTCCGCGCTCAACAGCGGCCTGCTCAAGGTGCGCCTGCTCGAGCAGGAATACGCCCTGCGCGGCAATCCGAAGACCGCCGATGCCTTGCGCGAAGGCGTCGATGGGCTGATCGTTCTTGCCGGCGAGCTCAAGGCACATTCCCCGGCCAATGTGCCGGTGATGAGCGATGTCGAGCAAGCGCTGGGCGCTTATCGCAAGGCCTTCGATGAATTCGTCTCGCTGAGCCAGGCCAAGGACCTTGCGCTGGAGATGGCCAGTTGGTCGGTGTCGAGCGTGGCCAATAACCTTGACGTGTTGCAGAGCGGCCTGGCCGATGATGGCGCCTACACCTTGAAAGACACCGAGGGCAAGGACGGCGCGCAGTTCATCGAACAGGCGAATCAGGTCAGTCAGGTCTCGCGACTGATGCTGCAAGCGATGAACGAAGCGCGGGTGCGTCTGGATCAGAGCCGCAAGGGCGATGCCGAGAATGCCGGTCAAGGCAATATCGAACAGGCCGCGCAAGCGCAGGAGCAGGCCGAGGCGCTGAAAACCACGGTCAAGGACGAGGGCTATCTGACGGTGCTCAATGAAGTGTCGGGGCATATCGCCGGATTCAACGAGAAACTGGCTGAATACACCGGGTTGCTGGCGCAAGAAAAAACGGTTTATGACCAACTGCATCAGCGTGCCGCGCAGGTGGTGGACCGGGTCAATCAGGCCTACGTCGCCGAAGACGCTTCGATGCAGGCGGAGCTGAAAAAGAACACGGTGTTGATCATTGGCTCTTCGGCGCTGGCCTTGTTGGTCGGATTACTCGCCGCGTGGGTGATCACGCGCCTGATCGTTGCGCCGCTGCGCAGTGTCATTCGTGTGGCGCAGCAGATTGCTGCGGGTGATCTGACGGCGAAGGTCGAGGTGACGCGCCGCGATGAAATGGGTCAGCTGATGTTGGCGATGCAGCAGATGGCTGCCGGCCTCGGCACGATTGTCAGTGGCTTGCAGGCCGGGATCGAGCGCTTGGCCGGTTCCGCGCAATCGCTGTCGGCGGTGACCGAGCAGACCAATCTGGAGGTCAACAGCCAGAAGGAGGAAACCGAGCAGGTCGCCACGGCCATGAACCAGATGACCGCCACGGTGCATGACGTCGCGCGCAATGCCGAAGAGGCGGCGCTGGCGGCGCAGACGGCGGATGACAAGGTCGAGAGCGGCCAGCAGGTGGTGCGCCAAAGCATGGCGCGGATCGAGCAGTTGGCGGATTCGGCGACGTCGGCCAGTTCCAGCATCGAGAGCCTCAGTGCCGAGATCCAGAATATCGGCACGGTGCTGGAGGTGATCAAGAGCGTGGCCGAGCAGACCAATCTGTTGGCGCTGAACGCGGCGATCGAAGCGGCGCGGGCCGGGGAGCAGGGCAGGGGGTTTGCCGTGGTCGCCGATGAGGTGCGTGCGCTGGCACGGCGTACGCAGCAATCGACCGAGGAGATCGAGCGCCTGGTCAGTGCCTTGCGCGCGGCGGCACAGTCGTCGGTGCAGCAGATTCGCAGCAGTGGCGAGCTGGTGAAGCTGGCGGTCAGTGATGCGTTGCAGACCGAGAGTGCGCTGGGGAGTATTGCCGCGGCGGTGTCGTTGATTCAGCAGATGAATCAGCAGATCGCGGCGGCGGCGGAGGAGCAGAGTTCGGTGGCGGAGGAGATCAATCGCAGTGTTACGCAGATTCGTGCGAGTGCGGATCACTCTTCCGTGGCCATGCGCGGGAATGCGGCTTCGAGTGTTGAGCTGGCGCAGTTGGGCGGGGAGTTGCGCTCGATGGTTGGGCATTTTCGGCTTTGAGTCGTGGCGGCCTTTGGGCCGGCCAGGCTCTTGGCTTCGCCGCGTGGGTATGGCCCGGGTTTGCTTTTGCTGTTCTGTGGGAGCTGGCTTGCCAGCGAAGGCGGCCTGACAGCCGACCGATTTTTACCTGAGAACACTGCTTCCCAATGTGGGAGCGAGCCTGCTCGCGAAAGCGGTCTTCAATTCACACCTCTTTCAAGTCGCCCACAAAAAAGCCACCCATGAAGGTGGCTTCTTTACCGGCATTCTCGACTCAGTCGTAAATCACTTTCTTCTTCCAGTCCGCATCGGCTTCGACATCCTTCAAACCGGCAGTCAGTTGGTTTTCCTCACCTTCCACCGGGGCAATCTTGTCCATGACCTGGGCGTTGGCTCGGGCGAGGAGTTTTTCCAGGTATTGCAGTTGCTCGGCATACATCTGCGGGTCCTGCTGTTTGCGCAGGTATTGCACGCCACGTTCGAAGGCGAGGCGGGCCTGGCCGGGTTGGTTTTGTTGCAGGGACTGTTGGCCGAGGTTGTTGAAGAATTCGATGTGCAGCAGCACGAGGATGTGGCGCACTTCGCGAATCCATTGTTTGGCTTCGTTCGGTGGCAGGAAACCGTCGTGGGCGGCGCGGGTGATCTGGCCGTGCAGGGCTTCGAGGAGGAAGCGCACGTCTTTGGCTTTGGCTTCGTTCAGGATCGGCGCGGGCGGGTTGTTCACCGGGATCGATTCGCCCTGGGCAACGAGGGCGCTGAGTTCGGTGATGCGGGCCTTGGTCGTCGCGCTGGTTTTTTCCAGGTTGAGCAGGCGCTGGCAGACGTTGAGTTCCAGGCGGGTCAGCAGCAGCTTGAGCGCCGGGGTCATGAACTGGCCGGGGAAGGTTTCGGTCAGTTCGCCGCAGCGGCGCAGGCGGTCGTTGAGTTCGACTTTGGTGCGGGCCTTCTCCAGTTTGTTGTTTTCCACCACATGGTTCATGTAGCCAATGGCGATCAGAATTGCGATCCCGGCTACGACTAGCAGGGTGATCATGAGTGGTGTCACCGGTAAGACCTCTTTATAGGGTTCGCATGCGAGTGTAGTGGCTGGGCATTTAGGCGCCTAGCGCCGCTCGACGGGTTTGATCGGCTGCTGCAATCTGTATCGGCCGCCAGCTGTATAGATGAATGCTGGCGCTTGATGTGCAGATTGCCATCACTGTGCGGTGACTATAACGTCTTGGCGAGTGGCGGAATATAGGCGTCAGGTTTCGGACGACGGAAAAGCCCTACGCGGCCCGTAATCCAGGTCGAAGTCATTGATTTAAATAAATTTATATCAGGGGGTTGACGACCCCTCAATCCATCCATAGAATGCGCGCCACTTGCAGCGTAAAGCACACAGCGAAACGCGGCAGGGAGTGAATGTTGTAGTGTGTCCCCTTCGTCTAGTGGCCTAGGACACCGCCCTTTCACGGCGGTAACAGGG
>NZ_RCOC01000101.1:0-7713 GCF_004307515.1 Pseudomonas sp. Sample_14
CGATCATGTCCTTGGCCTGTTGCAGGCAGATGCGCGCTTCCTTGATCACGATCTGATGGATCTGCGTCAGGTCGGTGGTCGGCAGGCGCGCGTCTTCGGCGCTTTGCGTCTCCACCGTGCCAACCATGCCGGCCAGCGTCGCTTCGACGTAGAGCAAGGCCCCGGCGACGTCCATGAGAATGGCGTCGTTCGGTTCGCGCTGGCCCTGAGCGAGGCTGAGCACCACTGCCAGTTGGTCGATGATGACTTTGCGCGGCTGGCCGAAACCCAGTACCGCGAGGGTGTCGGCGATCTGTCGCAGCGGCGCGAGCAGGCTGTCCAGATCCGAAGCGTGCTGGCGGTCACTGCGCACGAACAGATCGAGGCGCTCCTTGACCCGCACCAGCTCTTCGCACAGCGCCGCCAGCACCGAGCGCATGGCATCGCGGTCGGGGCCGGCGAGGCGCGCGCGCTCTTCATCGACCATCGCGCTGTCGGGCAACGCGTCGTCCAGGGAGTAGCGATCTTTCATGGTCAGCATCTGCCCGGTGGGATGTTCGGCTTTGGCAATATAGAACAACAGGCTTTTCAGCAGCTCGGCCGGCGCCGGCTGATTGAGCCCGACGATGCCCTGCTCGAGCAGGCGCTTGAGCTCTTGGTCGGCGTCCTTGAACAGGCTGCGCAGCGCCGGACTGTTGGCGATGACGCCCTCGCGCATGCCCTCGACCAATGCCGAGACGATTTGCCACAAAGGGCTCAACGGCGCGTCGCCGCTCAGCGCTTCGAGACGGCTGAAGACTTTGGCCAGATAGCCAAGGTGCGTCTGGTCGTCCTGTTCGCGCAGCAGACCGACCAGAGCCATTTGCAGCATCTGCCGCAGTTTGCGCAGCACGTTCGGCAGATCGGGCGGTTCCAGCTCGGCGAGTGCCCCGTCGCCGAGCGGCGCCAGCTCGGGCAGTGGCGGGCTGAACAGGCTGGTTTCCGCCAACAGGCTTTCACCACGGGCGCTGCGCAGGTCGTTGATCAGCGGCAACACCACCAACGGCAGGTCGCGGCGGGCGCTCTGCACGCGGTCGAGGTAAAGCGGCAGTTGCCCCAGGGCTTGCAGCATCAGGTGCAGGGCTTCGTCGCGGTGCGGTACACGATCATGTTGCAGGGCTTCGACCAAGTGCTCCATTTCTTCGGCCAGTAACGCTGCGCCGTAGAACTCGACCATCTGCAGGCTGCCGTGGACCTGATGAATGTAGGCCAGGCACTCGTCCAGCCCGGGGAAGGCCTGCGGATCGTCGAGCACGGCTTCGATCGCCTGATGCGCCAGCTTCAGCGTTTCGGCAATTTCGCCCTTGACCCATTCCAGGGCCACGTAGTCGTGCCGATCATCCATAACCACTCCACTCACGCTTTATCTGTCGCCGCCGGCAAGGTGAAACCGGACACCGAACGGCGCAACTGACTGGCCATTTTCGCCAGGTTGCCGATGCTCTCGGCGGTGGCCGTGGACCCCGACGAAGTCTGCGAGGTGATCTGCTGGATCACATTCATCGTCAGCGAGATCTGCCCGGCCGAAGAGGTCTGCTGCTGCGCCGCGTTGGAAATGCTCTGGATCAGCGCGGCGAGGGTCTTGGACACGCCTTCGATTTCTTCCAGGGCCACACCGGCATCCTGCGCCAGTCGCGCGCCGCGCACCACTTCGGTGGTGGTCTGCTCCATGGAAATCACCGCTTCGTTGGTGTCGGCCTGAATCGCCCGCACCAGGGTTTCGATCTGCCGGGTCGCGGCGGACGAACGCTCGGCCAGCCGCTGCACTTCGTCGGCAACCACGGCAAAACCGCGCCCGGCGTCGCCCGCCATCGATGCCTGGATCGCCGCGTTGAGGGCGAGGATGTTGGTCTGGTCGGCGATGTCGTCGATCAGGCTGACGATGTCGCCGATTTCTTGGGACGACTCGCCGAGGCGTTTGATGCGCTTGGCGGTGTCCTGAATCTGTTCGCGGATGTTGTCCATGCCGTGGATGGTGTTGTGCACCACCTCGTTGCCTTTGTTGGCGATTTCCACGGAACGCTCGGCCACCGCCGACGATTCGGCAGCGTTGGCCGAGACCTGATCGATGGACTCGGCCATGTCGCTGATCGCCGTCGAAGCTTCGGAAATCTGCTGGGCCTGTTGCTCCGAGGCCTGGGCCAGATGCATGGCGGTGGCCTGGGTTTCCTGCACAGCAGCGGCAACCTGGCCGGCGGTGAGGTTGATGGTCGCCACCAGATCACGCAATTGGTCGACGGAATAGTTGATCGAGTCGGCGATGGTGCCGGTGAAGTCTTCGGTCACCGAGGCGGTCACGGTGAGGTCGCCATCGGCGAGGTCTTCGATTTCGTCGAGCAGGCGCATGATCGCGTTCTGGTTGCGCTCGTTCTTCTCGGCGGTCTCGCGCAATTGGCGATTGGTTTCGCGGACCATGACCAGACCGATGAGGATGATCGAGGCCAGCGCCAGCAAGCCCAGCACATAGCCGCCAATGGTGTCGGTGTTGCGCCCGCCGGCCAGGTGCTCGAATCCGGTGGCCAAGTGCGAGGCTTCCTCGAGCAGGGTTTGCGACAGGGTGAAGATGTTGCTCGCCGATTCGCGCACCTTGAACAGCTCTGGCGAGGTTTCGAGGATTTCGTCCACCGAGCCGGAAACGAACTGGAACAGCTCGGAGATTTCGCTCAAGCGCGCACGGGCGTCGCGGTCTTCGACCTGGCTGATTTTCAGCGCCGGGTTGCCCTGCAACATGCCGTTGAGCACCAGACCGAAACGCGCGGCATCACGACCAAACGCGTCGGCGGCCTGCTGCGAGTTTTCGTCACCGGCGAGCACGGTGTTGACTGCGCCAAGAATGCGTTCAGCCAGTAGCGATTGCCGTTGCGCCATCGCTACCTGCGCCGCTGGGGCGCCGCGCTGGAGGAGGATTTCCACGACTTTTTCGTATTCGATCTGCAACTGCGGCACGGTTTCGGCCAGCGTCGCGGCGACCTGATGCAGCGACAGCACGGTCTGTTCACTGGTGAGGATCGCGTCGGTGTTTTTCAGCAGGCGTTCCCAGTCCATCTGCACCGCGCGCATTTCCGGGCGCACGGCGACGGGTGCCGGTGGCAGGCCGGTGTTCGGGTCACCCTTTTTCAGGTAACCCCAGCGCTGGGCAAAATCGTTGCGCGCATCACTGAGCAGTTTGAACGCGGCCGCCTTGCCCGCCGCCGCTTCGGTGGCGTTCTTGGCGATGCGTTGCGAGAGCACGCGCAGTTCGCCGGCATGGCCGATGTACTGCTTGTCGTAGTTCGCCTGGGTATTGAGGTACGCGAAGTTGGCGAACAGCAGCATGATGAACACGATCAGTGCGATAAACAGCACGATGATCTGCGCGCGACTGCGCGATGCCTCTGCCGACTTGCCTGTTTTTGCTTTTGTCATCGGTCCTCGCCTTAACCCACACCTTTGAGGCCTGCTGCAATCCCTGTGGGAGGCAACCTCATGATGAAGAAATTTTGTGGCGAGGGGATTTATCCCCGATGGGTCGCGCAGCGGCCCCAAAAACCTGAGTCGTATCGGCTACATCTCAAATACAGGTCTTGGGTCGGCTTCGCCAACCATCGGGGATAAATCCCCTCGCCACAGGTCTGTCTGACCCACAATTTTCCTGATCACATAGCCCATTCCACCCAATGGGTTCTGTGTTGTTCCTGCTATAGAGCCACACCCATAAACACCGGAGACCTGGCCAGTGCGAACAGGCTGAACACCCGCCAGTTCTGTTCACGGCGGAAATAGCCTTTGACGAATTCGGCCTTGGAGCCCTGGCGCTTGCTGATCGACAGCGGCTCGAAACTGCCCTGTTCGAAATGCTGCAAGCCGATGACTTCGTCGACCATTACCCCGGCGAACACGTCTTCATGCTCCACCACCAATACCCGCCGCTGTTTGCGCAGCGGCGACAGCTCATGGCCGAAGAAGCCGCACAGGTCCATGATCGGCAGCAGCCGCCCGCGCAGGTTAGCCACACCCTTGACCCACGGCTTGACCCCGGGCAACTGGGTGAAGCGCGGTTCATGCAGGACTTCGCTGACTTCGCCCATCGGCGCCACATACCAATGCTCGCCGAGGCGAAAGCCGATGCCGCTCCAGCGATCCGGGCGCGCCGCTTGCGACGGCAGGTCTGCTGCCAGCAGGCGGCAGCGCTGGTCGATCTGCCAGAGCAGTTCGAACGCGGTCAGCGATTCGTTCATGATCGCGCGATCAGCCGTTGAGTACGTTGTTCAGGGTCTTGATCAGGGTGTCTTCGTCGACCGGTTTGGTCAGGTAATCCTTGGCGCCCTGGCGGGTGCCCCAGACCTTGTCGGTCTCCTGATCCTTGGTGGTGATGATGATCACCGGGATGTGCGCCGTGTCGGCATCCTTGGTCAACTGGCGGGTCGCCTGAAAACCGTTGAGGCCGGGCATGACGATGTCCATCAGCACCGCGTCGGGTTTTTCCTGACGGGCCAGGGCCACGCCGTCGGCGCCGTTCTCGGCCTTGAGCACTTCATGGCCGTGCTTTTCGAGCATGCCGGTGAGTTTGTACATTTCAGTCGGCGAATCATCGACGATCAGGATACGTGCCATGGTCTTCCCCATTTTTCTGGTCGACTGCCGGCCCGCTGGCCGAGCGTCACTGTGCGTGTCTTACTGCGGCAAAACGGCGGCGAAGCCCGGAACATGGGCCTGGATCGCGTTGAGCAGTTCTTCTTTGCTGAACGGCTTGGTCAGAAATTGATCAGAGCCGACAATCCGCCCCTTGGCCTTGTCGAACAGACCGTCCCTGGACGACAGCATGATCACCGGCGTCGCCTTGAAGGCGCTGTTGTTCTTGATCAGGGCGCAGGTCTGATAACCGTCCAGACGCGGCATCATGATGTCGACGAAGATGATCCCGGGATGGTGGTCGGCGATCTTCGCCAGCGCATCGAAACCGTCGATGGCGGTGATCACTTCGCAACCGACATTCTTCAACAATGTTTCGGCGGTGCGGCGAATCGTTTTCGAGTCGTCGATCACCATGACCTTCAAGGCGCTGGACTGCTGTTCCATAAGAGGGTTCTACCGTCGCCTTTGCGAATCAAATTGTCCGTTTTGCTGTGAATAATGGCCTGAAACCCTTGAAACCCATGGGGCGGCGCGATCTGCCAGCCTTTTTAGCACAGTCTCCAGATGCAATCTATCGACGGGTTTTTCCTTGACCCGAAACCCGCCCGGCGCCACTCTGGCGGCACTTTTTCAATACCGATCCGGTAGCCAAATTTCGAGGAAAACCCAATGAGCGTTCGCGTCGGGATTGTCATGGACCCTATCGCCAGCATCTCCTATAAAAAGGATAGCTCGCTGGCCATGCTGCTGGCCGCGCAGAAGCGTGGCTGGGAACTGTTCTACATGGAACAGAAAGACCTGTATCAGGCCGAAGGCCAGGCGCGGGCGCGGATGAGCCCGCTGAAAGTCTTCGCCAACCCGGACAAATGGTTCGAACTGGACGCCGAGCAGGACAAGCTGCTGAGCGACCTGGACGTGATCCTGATGCGCAAGGATCCGCCGTTCGACATGGAATTCGTCTACTCCACTTACCTGCTGGAACAGGCCGAAAACGCCGGCGTGCTGGTGGTGAACAAGCCGCAGAGCCTGCGCGACTGCAATGAAAAGCTGTTCGCTACGCTGTTTCCGCAGTGCACGCCGCCGACCATCGTCAGCCGCCGCCCGGACGTATTGCGTCAGTTCGCCGACCATCACGGTGACGTGATCCTCAAGCCGCTGGACGGCATGGGCGGTTCGTCGATCTTCCGCCACACCGCCGGCCACCCGAACCTCTCGGTGATCCTCGAGACCCTGACCCTGCACGGCAAGCAGCAGATCATGATTCAGGGCTACCTGCCGGCGATCGTCGATGGCGACAAGCGCATCCTGATGATCGATGGCGAGCCGGTGGATTATTGCCTGGCGCGGATCCCGGCCATGGGCGAAACCCGTGGCAACCTCGCCGCCGGTGGCCGTGGCGAAGCACGTCCGCTGACCGAAAAGGATCGCTGGATCGCCGCCCAGGTCGGACCGACCCTGCGCGAGAAAGGCCTGCTGTTCGTCGGCCTCGACGTGATCGGCGAGCACCTGACCGAAATCAACGTCACCAGCCCGACCTGCATCCGTGAAATCGACAATGCGTTCGGCACTGATATCGGCGGGATGCTGATGGATGCGATCGATCAAAAGCTGCAAGCGGCCGGCAAAAAGCCACAAGCTTGATGTACGTCACATGCAGTCTGTCGCTTGAAGCGTGAAGCCCAAGGCGCGAAACCAACATTGCGTTATCATGCGCAGCCTCTGAAAAACGCGATGTTGGTTTTCTTGTCATGACCCTCCCGTCCGATCTGCCCGCTGAACTCGCCCATCGTGGCGTGCGCCCGGCCGATCGCCTCGGTTTTACCCTGTTTCTCGCGGCGCTGATTCACCTGGCGCTGCTGCTCGGCGTCGGTTTCACCATGGTCGAGCCGCAGCAGATCAGCAAAACCCTGGAAATCACCCTGGCCACCTTCAAGGCCGAGAAGAAGCCGGAAAAGGCAGATTTTCTCGCTCAGGAAAACCAGGAAGGCAGCGGCACGCTGGACAAGAAAGCCCTGCCCAAGACCACCGAAGTCGCGCCGTTCCAGGACAATCAGGCCAAAAAGGTCACCCCGCCGCCCGCCGCCAAGCCAGTGGTGCAGGAAGCCGCACCCAAGGCAGCGGTGACCACCGTCGCGCCGAAACCGAAAAAGGCGCCGACCAAGAAAGAAGAAAGCAAAACCGAAGTCAAACCGACCGTCGACGCGCCGGCGTTCGACAGCTCGCAGCTGTCCAGCGACATCGCCAGCCTCGAGGCGGAGCTGGCCAAGGAACAACAGCTGTACGCCAAGCGCCCGCGCATCCACCGCTTGAGCGCGGCCTCGACCATGCGCGACAAGGGCGCCTGGTACAAGGACGACTGGCGCAAGAAGGTCGAGCGCATCGGCAACCTCAACTACCCCGAAGAAGCACGACGCAAGCAGATCTACGGCAATTTGCGCCTGATGGTCTCGATCAATCGCGACGGCTCGCTGTATGAAGTGCTGGTGCTCGAATCCTCCGGCCAGCCGCTGCTCGATCAGGCGGCGCAGCGCATCGTCCGCCTGGCCGCGCCGTTTGCACCGTTTACCGGCGATCTGTCGGATATCGACCGCCTGGAAATCATCCGCACCTGGAAATTTGCCCGGGGTGACAAGCTCTCCAGCAACTGAATATTTATGTGGCGAGGGGATTTATCCCCGCTCGGCTGCGCAGCAGCCGCAAAACCATTCCATATGGAGTGTCAGGCAGAACCCATCAAGCGATTCAGGGGCGCTTCGCGCCCCAACGGGGATAAATCCCCTCGCCACAGATAAATCCCTTCACCCCAGATAAATTCCCTGAGCACAGATAAATCCCCTAACCACAGATAAACTCCCTCACCACAGCAAATCCCCTCGCCACAAAAGCTCTGTTCCAATAATGGATCTGTGTTGTTGTCAGCATCTCCAGCTTGTCAGTTCGCCCCTCGAACGCCACACTAGCGCTCATGAAAAACGTCAGCCCCAGCTACCTCAAGCATCATTTCCTGATCGCCATGCCACACATGGCCGACCCGAACTTTGCCCACACCTTGACCTACATCGTCGAGCACACGGCCAATGG
>NZ_RCOC01000061.1:0-6816 GCF_004307515.1 Pseudomonas sp. Sample_14
TTTTTAGCGGTAAACACACCCAAAAAGCTTGACCGTGAACAGAGTATCTACAGGGGAACGCATTCTCATGTAGGAGCTGCCGAAGGCTGCGATCTTTTGCTTTGTGTGCTGGCTAATTTGAAACATCTGTCGACTAGCCTGGTCTGTCTCAGCTGCTAGGCTGATTCCCAGGCCTTCCTTCGACAGACTTTTGCCCATGCTCGCGCGCCTGCTGTTTTTCTGCGGTCTCTGCCTGGCTTCCCAGCTGGCGATGGCCATGACCATCTACAAATCCACCGACGCCAACGGCGTGGTCTCGTACAGTGACCGCCCGAGCAAAGGCGCGAAAGTGTTCGTGTTTCAGGACCGCATGGTCGAGCGCCTCGACCGCCAGGTGTACCTGGACATCAAGAAGCAGAAGGGCGTCGACGTAGTGTTTGCGCGCAACGATCTGTACGCGCCGGTCGAGGTTGCCCTGGCCTTCATCGGCACGAGCAATGTGCGTGGCGCGCCGTCGCGAGCGATCCGTCGTGTGCTGCCACCGCGCAGCAACACGCGGCTGGCGCTGCTGACGGCGATCAGTCGTGACCAGCCGCTGGTGTATTCGCCGCAGTTCCAGTACTCGCTGGGCGACCCCGCAGGCACCGCGCAGAGCTATCGCTATCCGCTGCCCTGGCGTGGCGGGCCGTTTCGCCTGAGCCAGGGCGCCAACGGCCAATACAGCCACTACGGGCCGAAGAACCGCTACGCCATGGACATTGCCATGCCGGTGGGCACGCCGATCATTGCCGCGCGAGCGGGAGTGGTGGTCAAGACCGAGAACTCCCAGAGCGGGCGCGGCACCGATGCCTCCGGCAATTTCGTGCGGGTGCTGCACGACGACGGCACCATGGGCGTGTACCTGCATCTGAAACAGGGTTCGGTAAGCGTGCGCGAAGGCCAGCGGGTCAAGGTCGGCAGCCCGCTGGCGCTGTCGGGCAACACCGGCAACAGCAGCGGCCCGCACCTGCACTTTGTGGTGCAGCGCAATACCGGCGAAGGGTTGGTGTCGATTCCCTATCAGTTCAACCAGCCGCTGGGGGCGTTGCCCAACTTTGCGTTGGGCAAGCAGTAGGCGCGATAGGGTGTTGAGGGTTTTTGTGGCGAGGGGATTTATCCCCGTTGGGCCGCGAAGCGGCCCCAAATATTGCAACTCTGTACTCACTGACTGCATTCAATGGTTTTGGGACGGCTTCGCAGTCCAACGGGGATAAATCCCCTCGCCACAAAACCTGCCCCGCAATCCTGTTCAATCGAGCATCAACACCTTGGCCAGGACAATCTTCGGCCCTTTCATCTTCTTGATGATGATCCGCAGGCCTTCGACTTCCAGCACTTCTTCCTCTTCCGGCACCCGTTTCAGGGTTTCGTAAACCAGCCCGGCGAGGGTTTCCGCTTCGATGTGATCAAGATCGATGCCGAGCAGACGCTCGACCTTGAACAACGGCGTATCGCCACGCACCAGCAACTTGCCCGGCTGATAGGCGAGGATGCCGCGCTCAGCCTTGCGATGTTCGTCCTGAATGTCGCCGACCAGCACTTCCAGCACGTCTTCCATGGTCAGGTAGCCGATGATGTTGCCGTCAGCCTCCTCGACCACGGCGAAGTGCGAGCCACCCTTGCGGAACTGCTCCAGCAGCTGCGACAGCGGCATGTGCCGCGATACGCGCTCCAGCGGGCGGGTCAGCTCGGCCAGGTTGAACGACTCGGGAATGTGGTCCAGCGCGGCCAGTTCCAGCAGCAGATCCTTGATGTGCAGCAGGCCGACGAACTCCTGGCGCTCGCTGTCGTACACCGGATAACGGCTGAACTTGTGGCGACGGAACATCGCCAGGATTTCCTTCAGCGGCGCGTTGAATTCCAGAGTGATCAGGTCTTCGCGGGAGTTGGCCCAGTCGACCACTTCCAGCTCGCCCATTTCCACGGCCGAGGCCAATACGCGCATGCCCTGATCGCTGGGATCCTGGCCACGGCTGGAGTGCAGGATCAGTTTCAATTCTTCGCGGCTGTAATGGTGTTCATGGTGCGGGCCGGGTTCACCTTGCCCGGCGATACGCAAAATCGCGTTGGCGCTGGCGTTGAGCAGGTAGATCGCCGGGTACATCGCCCAGTAGAACAGGTACAGCGGCACCGCCGTCCACAGCGACAGCAGCTCTGGTTTGCGGATCGCCCATGACTTGGGCGCCAGCTCGCCGACCACGATGTGCAGGTACGAAATGATGAAGAACGCGGTGAAGAACGACACGCCTTTGATGATCTCGGGCGAGTCGACGCCGACCGCGCTCAGCAGCGGTTCGAGAATGTGCGCGAACGCCGGTTCACCGACCCAGCCCAGACCGAGGGAGGCGAGGGTGATGCCGAGCTGGCACGCCGACAGGTAGGCATCGAGCTGACTGTGCACGGTGCGCAGGATGTGCCCGCGCCAGCCGTGTTGTTCAGCGATGGCCTCGACCCGGGTCGAGCGCAGTTTGACCATGGCGAATTCCGCCGCAACGAAAAAGCCGTTGAGCAAAACCAGGATCAGAGCAAAAAGGATCATGCCGAAGTCGGCGAAAATGGTAGCGAGGGACAAGCCAGGGGAAGGGTCCATGATGGAGTTTTGCGGGTTCCGTGTGATTCGAAAGTAGGGAGAAACAGCGCCTGAAAGGCAGGCACAAGTCAGCCAATGTAGCGGCTGACCGTGCGATTGCCTAGTGGCGTGTGCCGGGCGGCATCACTCGGCGGCGCTGATCGCCCGTGCGCTGGCCACCTGAGCCGGGGCGAAATGGCAGGTGAAGGTGCTGCCGTGGCCGGGCACGCTGCTGATCTCCATGCGCGCGCGGTGGCGCAGCAGCACGTGCTTGACGATGGCCAGGCCGAGGCCGGTGCCGCCGGTGTTGGAGTTGCGGCTGGAATCGACGCGGTAGAAACGCTCGGTCAGGCGCGGCAGGTGTTTGCTGTCGATACCGATGCCGGAATCCTGCACGCTCAGGTGCGCGCCCTGATCGTCGCCCCACCAGCGAATGCGGATGTTGCCCTCGGCCGGGGTGTACTTGACCGCGTTGAACACCAGATTGGAGAACGCACTGCGTAGCTCGGCCTCGCTGCCCTTGAGCAGCACTCCGGCATTGGCCTCGAGGCTGATGCGCTGGTTCTTCGCCCCGGACAACTGCTGCGCATCGCTGGTAATCGATTGCAGCAGTGTGTCGATCTGCACTGGCTGGTTGTCCGACGGATAGTCGGTGGCTTCCAGCTTGGCCAGCAGCAACAGATCGTTGAGCAGCGTCTGCATGCGCCCGCCCTGTTGCTGCATCTGTTGCAGGGCTCGGCTCCAGCGCGGGTTCACTTCCTCGACATTGTCGAGCAGAGTTTCCAGATAGCCGCAGATCACCGTCAGCGGTGTACGCAGTTCGTGGGAGACGTTGGCGATGAAGTCCTTGCGCATCTGTTCCAGCTGATGAATGCGCGTGACATCGCGGACCAGCATCAGGTGTTCATTGTTGCCGTAGCGGGTCAGGTACAGCTGAATGCGCACGCGATCGTTGGTCGGCGAAGGGATTTCCAATGGCTCGGCGAAGCTGTCCTGCTCGAAGTATTCCTTGAAGCGCGGATGGCGCACCAGGTTGGTCACCGGTTGGCCGCTGTCCTGCGGAGTCTTCAGGCCGAGCAGGGTTTCGGCGGCACGGTTCCACCATTCGAGATTGCCGTCGCTGTCGAGCATGATGACCGCGTCTTTCAGCGCGGCGGTGGATTCCTGCACCCGGTCGATCACCGCTTGCAGACGTCCGCGCACCCGTTGGTCGCGGCGTTGCAGGTGATAGATGCTGTCGAACACCTCGCCCCACAGACCATAGCCATCGGGCGGTGCTTCGTCGGGTTGATGCTGGCGCAGCCATTCGTGCAGACGCAGCAATTGCTTGAGCGTCCAGGCCAGATAAAGTCCCAGACCCGCCGCGAGGCTCCAGCCGTAATAGCCGGTGATCAGGCCGATCACCAGGCAGGCGGTGACCAGCAACAGCATGTGGCGAATCAGGGTGCCATGCCAGTTTTGATTCACAGAGGCGTCCTTAGCCGCAGCTTCAAGTTTCAAGCCGCAAGCTCCAAGCTAAAACGGATCGGCTTTCACTTGCCGCTTGTAGCTGGAAACTTGCAGCTGCTTTTACGCTTTTGTGGAGAACCGATAACCGGTGCCGCGCACGGTTTGTACCAGATTTTCGTAAGCGTCGCCGAGGGCCTTGCGCAGGCGGCGGATGTGCACGTCGACGGTGCGCTCTTCGACATAGACGTTGCCGCCCCAGACCTGGTCGAGCAACTGGCCACGGGTGTAGGCGCGTTCCTGATGGGTCATGAAGAATTGCAGCAGGCGGTATTCGGTCGGGCCCATTTCGGCGGGTTTGCCGTCGATGGTCACGCGATGGCTGATCGGGTCGAGCAGCAGGCCGCCGACTTCGATCGGCGCTTCGCCATCGGTCGGTCCGGCGCGGCGCAGCACTGCCTTGAGGCGGGCGACCAGTTCACGCGGCGAAAACGGTTTGGTGATGTAGTCGTCGGCGCCGACTTCCAGGCCCTGGATCTTGTTGTCCTCTTCGCCCTTGGCGGTGAGCATGATGATCGGGATGTCCCCGGTTAGCTCGTCACGCTTGAGGCGCCGGGCCAGTTCGATGCCCGAGGTGCCGGGCAGCATCCAGTCGAGAAGGATCAGGTCCGGTTTGCGGTCGACGATGATGGCATGCGCCTGCTGCGAGTTCTCTGCCTCGAGGCAGTCATAGCCGGCCATTTCCAACGCCACGGCGATCATTTCGCGAATGGGCGCTTCGTCGTCGACGATCAGAATGCTCCTGCCAACCATGCCTTAATCCTCTTGTCATTTAACTGTCTTGCGCCGCATTAGATAACGGAATTATTGCAGTCGTGTGACAGTATTTCAGGCGCGCAACATTTGCACCCATCCTCGACTAAGCTCTAAGTCCGAATCCTGACAACCACAAAAGAAGGTTTCCATGACTCAGATGACTGCTTCGTTCAAAGCCCTGCTGCTGGCCGCCGCCCTGACATTGCCGGGGCTGGCCATGGCGGCCGATCCGGCGATGGAAAAGGACGGCATGTACACCGATCAAAAGGGCATGACCCTGTACACCTTTGCCAAGGACTCCGCTGGCAAGTCCGCGTGCAATGACAAGTGCGCGGCAAACTGGCCGCCGCTAATGGCGACAGCGAATGACAAGTCGATGGGGGACTGGACGGTAATCACTCGTGATGATGGCAGCAAGCAGTGGGCCTACCAGGGCATGCCGCTGTACACCTTTGTGATGGACAAGAAGGCCGGCGACATGACCGGCGACGGCAAAATGGACGGCGCGTGGAAAGTCGCCAAGGCCAAATAACCACGACGCACAAAACTGTGGGAGCGAGCCTGCTCGCGAAAAGCAGTGTGTCAGCTATTGCAGAGGTGACTGACATGACGCCTTCGCGAGCAGGCTCGCTCCCACAGGTGTCATGCATCAGCGCAGTGCGTAATCCAGCACGATCCCGACAAATATCGCCAACCCTGCCCAATGGTTGTGCAAGAAGGCCTGGAAGCAACGCATACGGTCTTTGCTGCGCGTGTACCAGAACTCCCACGCATAACATCCCGCAGCCACCAGCAAACCGAGGTGGAACCAGATCCCCAGCTCGAACTTCGACCCGGCCAGAATCAGGCAGGCCAGCGACAATGCCTGCAAGCTGAGGATGATCACCCGATCCGCCTCGCCAAACAGAATCGCCGTGGATTTCACGCCGATCTTCAGGTCGTCATCGCGATCGGTCATCGCGTAATAAGTGTCATAACCCACCGTCCACAGCAGATTGGCGATCCACAGCAACCACGCCGCCGCCGGCAATTCTCCGGTCTCGGCGGTAAAGGCCATTGGCATGCCCCAGGAAAACGCCGCACCCAGCACCACTTGCGGGTAGTACGTGTAGCGCTTCATGAACGGATAAGTGAACGCCAGCGCCAGACCGCCCAATGACAGCCAGATCGTCGGTGCGTTGGTGCACAGCACCAGCAGAAAACTGATGCCCATCAGCACGGCAAAGAACACCAGCGCTTCCTTCGAGCTGATCCGGCCAGCGGCGAGCGGCCGTTGCGCGGTGCGTTTGACATGGCCGTCGACCTTGCGGTCGGCCCAGTCGTTGATCACGCAACCGCCGGCACGGGTCAGCACCACGCCGAGGACGAAGATGACGATGTTGGCCAGCGACGGCGAACCCTTGCCGGCAATCCACAGCGCCCACAGCGTTGGCCACAGCAGCAGGTAAATGCCAATCGGCTTGTCCATGCGCGTCAACTGAACGAAATCCCAGGCGCGCGGGTTCAGACGGTTGAGGGACTTGAGCAGGCTCTGATACATCAGCAGTTCTCCGGATGGGCGCGGGCGACGTCCCACAGGCTCGGCAGGAAGATTTCCGCGACCAGCACGCTCAGCGCGCCACGGTCGAAACGCGAACGACGGCCCCACAGCTCAGGGGCTTGCACCGCCGGCGGCAACCATTGTTCAGGGTAGTGGCAGACTTCAATTGCGCGGCGCTGGAACGCCTGATCACAAAACAACAGTTCACCCAGCGAGCGACTGCCCAGTTCATCCATGTGCAAACCATCACCTTGCAGGGCCGCCCGCGAGGCAACGCTGCGGGCAAACACCCAGGCCTCGCCGTGGCCGCGCAAATACACCTCACGCGCCCAGCCTTCGCTGCCCTCGGCCAGATCCAGTGCCGCGCATTCATCAGCGCGCAGGGTGTCCCAGCCTTCGAACAACGGCGACACGCTGAAGCCATCCT
>NZ_RCOC01000024.1:0-6126 GCF_004307515.1 Pseudomonas sp. Sample_14
TGTGGGAGCGAGCCTGCTCGCGAAAGCGTCTCCACTGCCAACCCATCTCTGCCAGATTCACCCCGTCCCTGTGGGAGCTGGCTTGCCAGCGAAGGCGGCCTGACAGCCGACCTGTTTCTCGCTGACGTACTCGATTCAAACTGTGGGAGCGAGCCTGCTCGCGAAGGCGGTTTATCTGACACCTCGAATGTTGAATGTGCCGAAGCCCTCGCGGTCGGGCTCGCTCCGGGAAGATCAGCTGCGTGACGGGGGCTGATGGATTTCATAGTTATCCAGCACCCGGTTCACCGCCAGTTCCGCCAGCATGATCACCTGCTGGATGGCCAGTATGGTGTGCCGCTATGGGCTGTCGACGTGGGCGGCGATGTCGCTGCTCATGATGCTCGCCGAGGCGAGGGATTCGCAGGCGTGGGCCAGCAGGCTTTCGTTGTCCTGGTCCGGGGCGACCTGGAACATGGTGCTGGGTTTGTGGCTTTGTTGCGCGGTGGTGGCCGGTTTGAGGTAGTGATCCAGCGCGCGCTCGGCGGCGTCGTGGAGTTTCGTCGAGTCCGGGGATTGGTAGGGTGAGGTGCTTGCGGATTCGGGGGGATTGGGTGTGGGTTTGAACATGGTGAAACTCCATTCGGGAAGTGGAGTTCGCCACTGACTGCGACCAAGCAATCGGGTGGCGAACCGTACGCGGGTTGGTCGACCAGGGAATGGAAACCCGGCAGGGCCGAGGCCCTCCCACGCACAGCTCGCCATTAAGCATGCTTGAAAATGTGCGCCATTCTAAACCCGGACGACCAAGCCCGGTCGCTGATTCGTCAGCAACCACCAGATCCTAGCCAGCGCACTTCCGACGGACAACCTGCAAAACCTGTCGGAAACTTCCCCGTAAACACCGCGATGTAGGAGCTGCCGTAGGCTGCGATCTTTTGATTTTTTAAACAGCAAAATCAAAAGATCGCAGCCTCGTTGCACTCGTCAACTCCTACACGAAGTCAGCGGTGTTTAAAGTCAGGTGGCGACGCGCGCGCCAGCCAGACTCCCGCTCAACTCATACGCAACCAATTCCGCCTGATGCGCCGCCAATATCTCCGGCAACGATCCGCGCAAATATTCCACCCACGTCTTGATCTTCGCATCCAGGTACTGCCGCGACGGATAGATCGCGTAGAGGTTGAGTTCCTGCGAGCGGTAGTTGGGCATCACGCGCACCAGAGTGCCGTTGCGCAGGCCTTCGATGGCGGCGTAGACCGGCAGCACGCCGACGCCCATGCCGCTGGTGATGGCGGTTTTCATGGCGTCGGCGGAGTTCACCAGGAACGGTGAGCTGTTGATGGTCACTGTTTCCTGGCCGTCCGGGCCGTCGAAGGCCCATTTTTCCAGGGGGATCACCGGGCTGACCAGGCGCAGGCAGGCGTGGTTGAGCAGGTCGCTGGGTTTCTGTGCGGCGCCGTTGGCTTTTACGTAGGCCGGCGAGGCGCAGACGATGCTGTAGGTGATGCCCAGGCGTTGCGAAACGAAGCCGGAATCGGGCAGTTCGCTGGCCAGCACGATGGACACGTCGTAGCCCTCGTCGAGCAGGTCCGGCACGCGGTTGGCCAGGGTCAGGTCGAAGGTCACGTCGGGGTGGGTCTTGCGGTAGCGGGCGATGGCGTCGATGACGAAGTGCTGGCCGATGCCGGTCATGGTGTGCACTTTCAGCTGGCCGGCCGGGCGTGCATGGGCGTCACTGGCTTCCGCTTCGGCTTCTTCGACGTAGGCGAGGATCTGTTCGCAGCGCAGCAGGTAGCGTTTGCCGGCCTCGGTCAGGGCGATGCGCCGGGTTGTGCGATTAAGCAGACGTGTTTGCAGATGGGCTTCGAGGTTGGAGACCGCGCGCGAGACGTTGGCGGTGGTGGTGTCCAGTTGCACGGCGGCGGCGGTGAAGCTGCCCGCTTCGGCAACACAACTGAAGGCGCGCATGTTTTGCAAAGTGTCCATGGGGTGCTCTCAAGGGAGATGGCAAATTGTGACACGAAGTTTCAGGGGCTGAGACCCCCGACCAAGGGATTATCTCGTTAACCGTAACAAAGATTCACAGAAATCCCAGCTTATCGCCGCAGAGGCAGCTCCATAGAATTGCGCCGATCCTGTGCCGGCGCTGCCGAAGGCTGCGGTCTTTTGATTTTGTTTTAAGGGAAGCAAGATCAAAAATCGCAGCCTGCGGCAGCTCCTGCACGGTCCTCGATCTATCCCTCTCTCAGGAATTCGCAGCTGTGCCGCGTCGCATCAACAGAGCGCTTTTGCCGCTCAGTGTTCTGGCTTTAACCCTGGCTCTCGGCGGCTGCATCTCTACCCAAGGCATTGCCCCTCACGGCGAGGCACTCGCGGCCGATTCACTGGCCACCGACGCTGCCATTGCCGAGGCCGCCAAAGACGCCCACTGGCCCAGCGCCCAATGGTGGCAGGCGTTTGGTGACGCGCAACTTGATCGCTGGATCGACCTCGCCGTGCAAGGCAGCCCGAGCATGGCCATGGCCGCTGCGCGGGTGCGTCAGGCCAAGGCTATGGCCGGTGTTGCCGAAGCGGCCGAGGCGTTGCAGATCAATGCCGAGTCGACCCTCAAGCGCCACAACTGGCCGACCGATCAGTTCTACGGCCCCGGCGATCTGGCCAACACCACCACATGGGACAACAACGCCGCGCTCGGCTTCAGTTACGCCCTCGACCTCTGGGGCCGCGAGCGCAATGCCAGTGAACGCGCGGTGGATCTGGCCCATGTGAGTGTGGCCGAGGCGCGCCTGGCGCAACTGGAACTGCAGAACAACATCGTCCGCGCCTACATCGAGCTGTCGCTGCATTACGCCCAACGCGACATCGTCGCCGCGATGCTCAAACAGCAACAGCAGATTCTCAATCTGGCGCAGAAACGCCTGAGCGGCGGGATAGGCACGCACTTCGAAGTCAGCCAGGCCGAAACACCGTTGCCGGAGACTCATCGCCAACTCGATGCGCTGGACGAGCAAATCGCCCTGAACCGCAACCAGATTGCTGCGCTGGCCGGCAAAGGGCCGGGCGCGGCGGCGCAACTGCAACGGCCGACGCTGTCCCTCGCGGCGCCGTTGAAGTTGCCCTCGGCATTGCCTGCCGAACTGCTCGGCCAGCGTCCGGACGTGGTCGCCAGTCGTTGGCAAGTGGCGGCGCAGGCGCGCGGCATCGATGTCGCCCACGGCGGTTTCTACCCCAACGTCGATCTGGTCGGCAGCCTCGGCTACATGGCCACTGGCGGCGGCGCGCTGGAGTTTCTGAGCGGCAAGAAACTCAACTACAACGTCGGCCCGGCGATCTCGTTGCCGATCTTCGACGGCGGTCGACTGCGTGGCGAATTGGGCGAAGCGGCGGCCGGTTATGACATCTCCGTGGCGCACTACAACCAGACCCTGATCAACGCGCTGAAGAACATTTCCGATCAGTTGATCCGTCGCGAATCGATGGACAAGCAGCAGGACTTCGCCGCCGAATCCGTGGCTGCCGCGCAGAAGACTTACGACATCGCGATGATCGCCTATCAACGTGGCCTCACCGATTACCTCAATGTGCTGAATGCGCAGACATTGCTGTTCAAACAGCAGCAAGTGCAGCAGCAGGTGCAGGCGGCGCGGTTGAGTGCGCATGCCGAGCTGGTGACTGCCTTGGGGGGCGGCCTCGGTGCCGGTGATGACGTGCCGACAGCCGAGCAGACCCAAGCCCCGAAGACCCCGGCGCTGCTGCGTTGAACACAGCATCCATTGTGGGAGCGAGCCTGCTCGCGAAGAGGGCGTATCAGTCAATGAACATGTTGCCTGACACGCCGCTTTCGCGAGCAGGCTCGCTCCTACAGGTTTCGAGTCCGCATTGCATGCCTGAGTATTTTCAATGACCTCCTTGCCCGCCCCCCTGCGCTGGCTCCACTCCCTGGAATGGCGTCGCGGTTTTTTCGACTGGGCACGCAGCGATGGCGTGACCTGGGTGTATATCTTCAAGGTGTTGCTCGCCGCGTTTCTCACCCTGTGGCTGGCGATGCGGCTGGAACTACCGCAACCGCGTACGGCGATGATCACGGTGTTCATCGTCATGCAGCCGCAGAGCGGTCAGGTGTTCGCCAAGAGTTTCTATCGCTTGCTCGGCACGCTGGCCGGATCGGCGATGATGGTCACGCTGATCGCTTTGTTCGCGCAAAACACGGAGCTGTTTCTCGGCTCGCTGGCGATCTGGGTCGGCATCTGCTCGGCCGGCGCCGCACGTTGCCGCAACTTTCGCGCGTATGGCTTTGTGCTCGCCGGTTACACCGCAGCGATGGTCGGTCTGCCGGCGCTGGCGCACCCGGACGGCGCCTTTATGGCGGCGGTGTGGCGGGTGCTGGAGATCTCGCTGGGGATTCTCTGTTCGACGCTAATCAGCGCGGCGATTCTGCCGCAGACCGCCAGCGCGGCGATGCGCAATGCCTTGTATCAGCGCTTCGGTGTGTTCGCCCTGTTCGTCACCGATGGCTTGCGCGGGCGCAGCAAAGCCGAGGCGTTCGAAGCCAGCAACGTGCGCTTCATTGCCGAAGCCGTCGGCCTGGAAGGGCTGCGCAGTGTGACCGTGTTCGAAGACCCGCACATGCGCCGGCGCAACGGCCGCCTGAGCCGATTGAACAGTGAGTTCATGGGCATCACCACGCGCTTCAACGCCTTGCATCAGTTGCTTGAACGCCTGCGCGGCAATGGCGAAGAGCATGTCGTGGCAGCGATCAAACCGGGCTTGCAGGACCTCGCCGAAGTGCTCGACGGCTTCAGCGGTCGCGCGCTGACCAGCCCCGATGCGGCACGTTTGGCGACCGCGTTGGCCAGCTACAAGGAAGGTCTGCCGGCACGGGTCCGAACCCTGCGCGGGATCTTTCAGGACACTGCTCCGAGCGAAGCCGAACAACTGGATTTCCACACCGCCTACGAATTGCTCTACCGCTTCGTCGATGACCTGCACAGCTATGCGCAGACCCATGCGTCTCTGGCCGAGCACCGCCACGAACGCGAGCGCTGGGACGAGCCCTTCACCCCGCAAACCAACTGGTGGGCCGCAGCCGCGTCGGGAATTCGTGCCTCGTTCATCCTGATTGTGTTGGGCAGTTATTGGGTCGCCACCGCGTGGCCGAGCGGGGCTACCATGACCCTGATCGCTGCCGCCACCGTCGGCCTTTCCGCCGCGACACCGAACCCCAAACGCATGGCCTTTCAAATGGCCTGCGGCACGTTTCTCGGTGCACTGATCGGCTTCGTCGAGATGTTTTTCATCTTCCCGCTGATCGACGGTTTCCCCTTGCTCTGCGTGATGCTCGCGCCGGTGATCGTGCTCGGTTCGTTCCTCGCTTCACGACCGCAATACGCCGGTGTCGGCCTCGGGTTGTTGATCTTTTTCAGCACCGGTTCAGTGCCGGACAATCTCACGATTTACAACCCCTACACCTTCATCAACGACTACATCGCCATGGTCATGGGCATGCTCGTCTGTGCCGCAGCGGGGGCGATCATTCTGCCGCCGAACAGTCGCTGGCTGTGGCAGCGCCTGGAGCAGGACTTGCGTGGCCAAGTGGTCTACGCGATCAGCGGCAAACTCAAGGGTCTGGCCTCGCGTTTCGAGAGCCGTACCCGCGATCTGCTGCATCAGGCCTATGGCCTCGCGGCAGGGCAACCGAAAGTGCAAAAAAGCCTGCTGCGCTGGATGTTCGTGGTGCTGGAAGTCGGCCACGCGATCATCGAGTTGCGCAAGGAACAGGCGATCCTGCCGGTGCACCCGGCGTATGCCGAATCGCAGCCGTGGCGCCAGGCAATCCGCGTGATGGGGCGTGCGCTGGTGCGCCTGTTTTTGCAGCCGAACGCGAGCAATCTCGAACGCGCACTGGTGGCGGTCGATCACGCCATCAGCCGCGTCGCCGCCACCGACGAGCCGTTCGCGCCGCACTTCGATACCTCGGCGTTGCGCCGGGTGAAAAGCTACCTGCACTTCATCCGCACCTCGCTGCTCGACCCGCAATCACCCCTCGCCGAATTCGCTTCTGCCAGGCCCGAAGGACTCGCCCATGCCTCGTGAAATCGCCTTCCACGGCGTGTACATGCCGACCATGACCCTGATGTTTTTCAT
>NZ_RCOC01000010.1:0-5723 GCF_004307515.1 Pseudomonas sp. Sample_14
ACCAGAAGCCGATCGGCACCGGGCCGTTCGTGTTCAAGAGCTACCAGAAAGACTCGAACATCCGCTATACCGGCAACCCGCAGTATTGGGATCCGAGCCGGGTCAAGCTGAAGAACCTGATTTTTGCGATCAACACCGACGCTTCGGTACGCGTGCAGAAGCTCAAGGCCAACGAGTGCCAGATCACCCTGCACCCGCGCCCTGCCGATGTTGAAGCGCTGAAGGCCGACCCGAAACTGCAACTGATTTCCAAGCCGGGCTTCAACCTCGGCTACATCGCCTACAACGTGCGCCACAAGCCATTCGATCAACTGGAAGTGCGTCAGGCGCTGGACATGGCGGTGAATAAACAGGGCATTCTCAACGCTGTTTATCAGGGCGCCGGCCAACTGGCCGTCAACGCCATGCCACCGACGCAGTGGTCCTACGACGACACCATCAAGGACGCTGCCTACAACCCGGAAAAAGCCAAGGAACTGCTCAAGGCCGCCGGTGTGAAAGAAGGCACCGAGATCACCCTGTGGGCGATGCCGGTGCAGCGTCCATACAACCCGAACGCCAAGCTGATGGCCGAAATGCTCCAGTCCGACTGGGCCAAGATCGGTCTGAAAGTGAAGATCGTCAGCTACGAATGGGGCGAGTACATCAAGCGCACCAAGAACGGCGAGCACGACGTCAGCCTGATCGGCTGGACCGGTGACAACGGGGACCCGGACAACTGGCTGGGCACGCTGTACAGCTGCGACGCCATCGGCGGCAACAACTACTCCATGTGGTGCGACCCGGCTTACGACAAGCTGATCAAACAGGCCAAGGTCGTCACCGACCGCGACCAGCGCACCGTGCTTTATAAACAGGCCCAGCAATTGCTTAAACAGCAAGTGCCGATCACGCCTGTCGCCCACTCGACGGTCAACCAGCCGTTAAGCACCCGGGTCGAAGGGTTCAAAGTCAGCCCGTTCGGCCGCAACGTGTTCTCGGGTGTCAGTATCGATTAAACCAACCGATTAGCCGCAATGCTGAGGGGAGCCGTCTACTCCCCTCACGCAAGCGCTTTGCCGAAATTCGCCCATCCGGCTTTTTGCAAACGTTTGCGATGTGTGAACGAGTTCTAAACCAATAACCGGCATACCAAAAAAAGCCGGGATAAAAAGAAAGTAAAGGAGCTTCACCCATGAAACTGAGCAGCACCGCGATACTGGCCCTGGCCATCAGCAGCATCACTGCTACCGCGTACGCCGAACCTGCAAGTCAGGAGTTCGTCCCTACCACATTGGCCGGCAGCAGCGCCCAAAGCGAGGCCAAAGGCTTTATCGATGGACAAAGCCTGGGCGGTACAACCCGTAACTGGTATGCCAACGAACTGAAGCGTCGTGATGACCGTTTCAGCTACGTGAAAAACAGCGACAAGAATACTTCGCCATTGGTCAAGACGCCGACTGCGCGTCGCATCAACTGGGTGCAAGGCACCATCGTCAACTACACCTCGGGCTTCACCCAAGGCACCGTGGGCGTGAGCACCGAAGTCGCCGCTTACAACGCCATTGTGCTGGATCGTGATCGCAAGGACATCGCCGGCGGCTCCAACCGTACTCTGGCGGATTCCGACGGCGACGCCGTTGACCAGTGGAGCAAACTGGGTCTGGCCAACGTCAAGTTCCGCGTGTCGAACACTACCCTGACTGCCGGCCGCCAGAACTTCAGCACGCCGATCGTTGATGTCATCGGCAACCGTCCGCTGCCTTCGAGCTTTGAAGGTATCAGCCTGCACAGCGAGGAATTCAACAACCTGTCGTTCGACCTGGGCGGTTTCGACCGCGTATCACCGCGTACCGAGCAGAGCCTGTCGAAATTCCGCACCGAATATTCGCAAACGGGCGTGGAAACCGACAAGGTCTACACCGCAGGCGTGAACTACCAGCCGCTGAAAAGCCTGAAAACCAGCCTCTATGTGGCCAATGTCGAAGACTTCTGGAACCAGTACTACTTCGGTGGCACCCACGAACTGGGTGACAGCCAGGTGCTGAGCCTGACCACCGGTCTGAACTACTACAAGACCGTCGACGAAGGCAAAAAGCTGATGGGCAACATCGATAACGATACCTACTCGCTGTCGCTGGGTCTGACTCACCAGGCCCATAGCCTGACGTTCTCGTACCAGGAAGTTAACGGTAACGAGTACTTCGACTACCTGCACGAAACCAACGGCATCTACCTGGCCAACTCCCTGCTGTCGGACTTCAACGGCCCGAACGAGAAGTCGTTCCAGATCGCCTACGGCATCAACATGGCCGAGTACGGCGTACCTGGCCTGAAGTTCAATATCTACCAGGCACGCGGTTGGGGCATCGACGGTACTCACTACCGCGGCACCGCCTACACCGATCCGGGCGCCAAGCGTGGTGACCTGAGCCTGATGGACGGCGAGTCTCACTATGAATACGGTGTCGGGGCTTCCTACGCTGTGCAAAGCGGCCCGCTCAAAGCCACTGCAATTCGCGCGACGTACACCACTCACCGCGCCAGCGAGCATCAGGCTGACGGCAACATCAACGAGTTCCGTCTCGTAACCACCATCCCGTTCAACATTCTGTAAAAACGCCAACCAACGGCTGACTCATGATGAGTCGGCCGTTCGGTTTTCTGTCTTCAACCGATTGCAGAGGGTTATCGATGAAAATGCTTCCCCTACGTGCGGCCATCGCGGCTGCGTTGCTGAGTGTCGCCGTTGGCGCCTCGGCCAAACCCTTGGTGGTCTGCACCGAAGCCAGCCCGGAAGGCTTCGATATGGTCCAGTACACAACTGCAGTCACGGCGGACGCTGTGGCCGAAACCATCTTCAATCGCCTGGCCGATTTCAAACCCGGCACCACAGAAGTGATCCCGGCGCTCGCCGAGTCCTGGGACATCAGCGAAGACGGCCTGACCTACACGTTCCACCTGCGCAAAGGCGTCAAGTTTCACACCACCGAATATTTCAAGCCGACCCGCGACATGAACGCCGACGACGTGGTCTGGAGCTTCCAGCGTCAGCTGGACCCGAATCACCCGTGGCACAATCTGTCGAGCGTGGGCTTCCCGTACTTTGAAAGCATGGGCTTCAAGGAACTGCTCAAAAGCGTAGAAAAAGTCGACGACAACACGGTCAAGTTCACCCTGACCCGCCGCGAAGCGCCGTTCCTGGCCGACATCGCCATGGCGTTCTCGTCGATCTACCCGGCCGAATACGCCGACCAGTTGCTCAAGGCCAACAAGACCGGCGATCTGAACAACAAGCCGATCGGCACCGGCCCGTTCATTTTCCAGCGCTACGCCAAGGATGCGCAGGTGCGCTTCAAGGCCAACCCGGACTACTTCCGTGGCAAGCCGCCGGCCGACGCGTTGATCCTGGCGATCGCCACCGACAACAACGTGCGCCTGCAAAAGCTCAAGGCCAACGAGTGCCAGGTTGCGCTGTATCCGAAACCGGATGACATTCCGAGCATCAAGAAAGACAGCAAGCTGAAAGTCGACGAGCTGGACGCGATGACCGTTTCGTACATCGCCATGAACACCCAGCACAAATACATGAGCGACGTGCGCGTACGCAAAGCCATCGACATTGCGTTCGACAAGGAAGCCTACGTCAACGCGCTGTTCGGCAAGGGTAACGCGTCGGTGGCGGTCAACCCGTACCCGCCGACCCTGCTCGGCTACAACCATGACCTGAAGAACCCGCCACGGGACCTCGACAAGGCACGTGCCCTGCTCAAGGAAGCCGGGGTTCCGGAAGGCACCACGTTCACCCTGTTCACCCGTAACGGCGGCGGTCCGACCAACCCCAACCCGATGCTCGGTGCGCAGATGATGCAGGCTGACCTGGCGAAAGTCGGGATCAAGATCGACATTCGCGTGATGGAATGGGGCGAAATGCTCAAGCGCGCCAAGGCCGGCGAGCACGACATGGTCTCGGCCGGATGGGCGGGCGACAACGGCGACCCGGATAACTTCCTGACGCCTATGCTCAGTTGCGAGGCCGCCAAGAACGGCGAAAACTACGCACGCTGGTGCAACGAGAAATTCCAGGCACTGCTGGATGAAGCGCGGGCTAAAGTAGATCCGGCCGAACGCGCCGCGCTCTACGAACAGGCCCAAGTGCTGTTTAATCAGGACCAGCCATGGATCAGCATGGCCCATACTCGGATGTTCACTGCAATGCGCAACAATGTAGAGGGCTACCACATCAGCCCTCTCACCACTAATAACTTCGCCACCACCCAGGTGAAGTAGATAAGAAACGCCCGGTGCTCCTGACCTATGGAACACCGGGCACGCCTAACCGGCTGATGAGGTACCACACAAGATGTTTAGTTTTATTGCCCGCCGACTGGGGTTGTTGATCCCCACGTTTTTCGGCATCACCTTGCTGACTTTCGCGTTGATTCGCATGATTCCGGGCGACCCCGTGGAAGTGATGATGGGCGAACGTCGGGTCGACCCCGAAATGCACGCTCAGGCAATGGAACGCCTGGGGCTGAACAAGCCGCTGTATGCCCAGTACCTGGACTACATCGGCAAACTGGCCCAGGGCGATCTCGGTGAGTCGTTGCGTACCCGTGAAAGCGTGTGGACCGAGTTCACCTCTCTTTTCCCGGCGACCCTGGAACTGTCCATGGCCGCCCTGCTGTTCGCTGGCATCCTCGGGCTTCTGGCCGGGGTGATCGCGGCACTCAAACGAGGATCGCTGTTCGACCACGGGGTGATGGGCATCTCCCTCGCGGGCTATTCGATGCCGATCTTCTGGTGGGGCCTGATCCTGATCATGTTCTTCTCGGTGAGCCTGGGCTGGACTCCGGTTTCCGGGCGCATCGACCTGTTGTATGACATCGAGCCGAAGACCGGCTTCATGCTGATCGACACGCTGCTGGCCGATGACGTCGGCGCGTTCTTCGACGCCCTGCATCACCTGATCCTGCCGGCGATCGTGCTCGGTACCATTCCGCTGGCGGTGATTGCGCGGATGACCCGTTCGTCGATGCTCGAAGTGCTGCGCGAAGACTACATCCGCACCGCCAAGGCCAAAGGCCTGTCGCCGTCGCGCGTGGTGTTCGTGCATGGTCTGCGCAACGCACTGATTCCGGTGCTGACCGTAGTCGGCCTGCAGGTCGGCACGCTGCTGGCCGGTGCGGTCCTGACCGAAACCATCTTCTCCTGGCCCGGCATCGGTAAATGGCTGATCGAAGCCATCGGCGCCCGGGACTATCCGGTGGTGCAAAACGGCATCCTGTTAATCGCCTGCCTGGTGATTCTGGTCAACTTCGTGGTGGACATCCTCTACGGCTTTGCCAACCCACGCATCCGTCATCAGCGCTGAGGTCAATACCCATGAGCACTCCAACATCCTCAGTAGCCACCGCCTCGTCCGCCGTGGATCAAAGCCTGCTGTACCCGTCGCCTTACAAAGAATTCTGGCAAGCGTTCTCAAAGAACAAGGGCGCCGTTGCCGGCCTGCTGTTCATGCTGCTGATCATCTTCTGCGCGATCTTCGCGCCGTGGGTCGCGCCGCATAATCCGAGCGAGCAATACCGTGACTTCCTGCTGACGCCACCGGCGTGGCTCGAAGGCGGGCAGATGCAATTCCTGCTCGGCACCGATGAACTCGGCCGTGACCTGCTGTCGCGTCTGATCCAGGGTTCGCGCCTGTCGCTGCTGATCGGCTTGTCGTCGGTGGTGATGTCGCTGAT
>NZ_RCOC01000041.1:0-4455 GCF_004307515.1 Pseudomonas sp. Sample_14
TACGTCGCCGCCGGCGATGAACTCAGCTGCTTTCTGAACAGTGTGGTCATCCTGTTCATGGACACGTTTCTTGCCGTCCTTGCTATGGGTTTCAACGTTGTGTTCATCTCCGGCCGAGGACATGTTGATGTCGCGCTTGGCCTCGGCGGCGAGGTTGCCGGTGGCTTCGGCTGTGCTGGCGACGACGTTGATGTCGCGACCGGCATCGAGCTTCAGGTCGCCGCCGGTTTTCACTGTCGACGCGAGGTTTTCCACGGTGGAGGTAATGACTGAGCGGTGGCCGCCATCGAATGATTCGTGGAGTTCGTCTTCGTCGCGTGTCGCCAACAGGTTGATGTCGCGCGCTGCACTCAGGCTGGCGTCACCGCCGCTGCTGATGGCAGACGCGTTGGTCAGATCCTGTCCGGACTTGATGGTCAGGCTGTCGCGAGCGCTGATGAAGCCGCCGTCGTCGACAAGGGTGCGCATGCCGCTGCCATCACGCACAGCGATGGCGGTACGATCGTTGACGATATCGCCCTTGAGTGTCGTCAGTTCGACCTGATTGCCACGGATTTCGCCGGCCAGTGCGTTGCGAATGCTGTCGGTGGCCATGAGTTTGATACGCTCATCGGCTTCCACCAGACCGCCCTGATAGAGGCTGCCCTTGACGTCGACGGACACGTCGTTGCTGGCCTTCAATGTGCCGACGTTGACCAGATCGCTACCGGCCAGCATTTCCAGATCTCGGCCCTGAATCAGGCTGCCACCGCGCACGTTGCGCGACTCGGCCTGCGCCAGATACAACACCGGCACCAGCACTTTCTGGCCGTCGACGATGCGTTCTTCCATCCAGACAATGTCGTGGGTCAGCGCAGCGACCTGCGCCGAGGTCAGGCTGACGCCGACTGAGAGGTTCAGTTGATTTTTGCTGGCGAGCGCGTTATCCATCAGATAACGAAATTGCTCGTAGTCGTTCTCCAGGCCACCGGCGAGAAAACGCTGGCCGGTCTGGGCCATGACGGCGTCGCTGATCAGCCGCGATTCATAGCGACCGTCACCGAGGCGACGCGCCGCTTCGTCGGCGCTGAAGTCGAGCTTGCCGAGCAGGTAGTCGGAGCTCATGAACGCGGTCGTCTGGGTCAGCTCCGGATTGGTTTCGATCAGATAACGGCTCTGCGGATTCGTGCTTTGCACGAACATGCCGTACGGGCCTTTCGGCAACCGGAAGGTCGAGGAAGCCGTCGGGTCGACTGCGGCGAACGGCACACCTTTGAAGTCCACCGGTGTGAAGCTGATCTGCTTCACGCCATCGGCGTCGACATGCTCGATACGGGTAACGGATCTGGAGGTTTGGGCGACAGCGTCGGTGCTATGTTTGCCCAGGTTGATGTTGATGCCGCCGACCGCGTCAGTCTGGTCGCTGGCCAGAGAACCTGTCAGTTGACCATAAGTGTTGTCGTATAGCGTGCCGTTCTGGATGCTGTTGGTGACGTCGAGCTTGACCTTGCCGCCGGCCTGCATCACCGCAGCGTAAACGGCGTTGCCGTTTGCATTCCAGGTGGTGACGTCACTCATCAAAGAGAATCGCGAATCACTGGAGCGACTGATCAGTTCATCGAACCGCGCCTGATCGAAGTTGCCGGCCGCGGTAGCCGCGTTGAACGCCGGAACATCGACGAACTCCATCTTGTCCCAGAGGCTGTTGTCGATACGCCCAGGGGTGCCCCTTTTCACCACGCGCGTCCCCGAACGCGACTCCGCGCCCTGGTTCAGCAGGCTGTCAGCCGTCACGGTCAGGTCGCCGTTGGCGGCCAGCAGGCTGTAACGGTTTTCAACCTGGTTGGCGTGGATGGTGAAGTTCTTGCCTGCCACGAATCGCGCCGCGCGCGAGTCCTTGAGCACCTCGTCGTTGAATTGGGTAGTGATGGTGATGGTGCCGCGCTTCCAGCCATCACCACCATCGCAGTGCTGACCGCATACCCAGCTCAAGCTGCCGGACGACTGACCGGAAGTCAGCTCGAACTCGGCTTTGGCGTTTTCGAAGGAAACCGCGTTGATATCGACGTCACCCTCGCCTTCGATGGTGCCCGACAAGTTGCTGAACAACGCCGCGCGCCCGCCATCGACAGCGTCGACGCTCATGTTGCCGCCGCTGTAAATATCGCCGTAATAGTTATTCAGGCTGTTGCCGTGCAGCTTCATCGTGCCGCCGCTGAACAGCAGCGTGTCGGCATCGTTGTAGAGACCGTTGGCGGCGGTGAATTCGAGATTGCCTTGGGCGCCGAGGGTGCCTTTGTTATTGATCCGTGCCGCCGTCACCGTGAGGTTCTGGTTGGCGATCAGGCGACCGAGATTGTCCAGTGTGCCGCGCAAGGTCATCACGGTGTCGCCGCCGCTGACCAGTCGCCCGTCCTGCTGGATCACGTCGTTGGCGCTGATCGTGAGTTTCTGCTGCGCGGAGACTTTGCCGCTGTTGAGCAGATTGCCGCCGAGGGTCAGCGCCAGATCGCCGCCGCTGAGCAATTGTCCGGCATTGTTCAGGTTGGCCACGTTGAGGCTGAGCGCCGAAGTACTGGCGATCCGTTCGCCAGCATTGAGCGTCAGGTCCTGCGCACTGGTGTAGGTCAGCCCGCCGTTCAGTTGCCAGGTACCAACACCGTTGACCGAGCCGACATCCCATACACCATTGCCCAGCCCGGTGAGACTGCCCTGGTTGTTGGCCAGTTGGCTCACATCCAGGTCGAAAAGGCCCTGTGCCGCGTGGCGCACATTGCCGCTGAAGTTATTGATTTCGGCACCGGATAGCAGCAGGTCCTGACTGCCGATTTCGATCACGCCGCTCTGGTTGTTCAGATTGCCGGTCAGCTTGATCTGACTCGCAGCGCCACCGAGGGCGCGGAGCTGGCCGCCGGCGCTGTTATCCAAGCCGCTGGCAGTCAGCTTGAGGCTGTTCGCCGATTCGATCAGGCCGCCCTGATTGAGAACCTGCCCGACGGCTTCGAGCCCCAGCTGATTACCGCTGATCTCGCCGCTGGTGTTGTCCAGGCTGGTACCAGTGAAGATCACCTGATCCTTGCCGAACATTTTGCCGGCGCGGTTGGTCAGGCGCGTTACCGTCAACGTCAGGTCATCGATCAGGCTGGAAATCAGCCCGGCCTTGCCGCTGGCTGCACTGTTGTCGAGGTCGGCACTGGTGATGCTCACCGAGTCGGCTTGCAGCGTGCCGCCCTGGTTTTGCAAATTGCCGTTGTTCAGCGCCAGTTCGGCATGGCTGCCGTTGGCCAGAATCACACCTTGCTGATTGAGCAGTGTTTTGCCAGTAATCTTCAGGCCGTCGCTGCCAGCGATGATCTGCCCGGCAGCGTTGTTGTTGATCCAGGCGCTATTGATGTCCAGGCGCTTGCCTTGCAGGGTGCCGCCCCGGTTATCCAGCGAGGTCAGTTGATCAAGGAGCAAGCGCTGTGCGCCAGCATCGACCAGACCGGTGACGTTGCTGAAAACTCCGGCAATGTTGAGGACGACATCGCCGCCATTACCGACGATGCCGCCCTTGTCGTTGTTGCCAAGTTGTTTGGCATTTATGTCGATAGCGTTGCCAAGCAGGACACCGGCGCTGTTGTCGACCTCGTCACCGTCGATGTGCAACTGACCTTCGCTCTGAATCCGGCCCTGTTGATTCAGCAGTTGCGACTGGCTTGGTGCAGTTTGCTTGAGGATCAACCGCGCACCCTCGGCACCTGCGGCCAACAACCCGTTGGCACGGTTATCAAGGCTGGCCGCGTGCAACTCCAGGCCGTCGGCGATCATCCGCCCGCCACGGTTGTCGACGTATCCGTCCTTGGCCACCACCAGCAATTGCCGGGCGGCGACGACACCGCCACGGTTATCGACCGAGCCGGCGCGCAATTCGACATCGCCTTTGATGGATTGCAGACGGCCCAATGCGTTGTTCAAGTGCTGCTGGACGAGGAGCGTCAGTTGCCCGGTTTCGGCGCTGAGCGTGCCGTCGTTGTTGCCGATCAGATTGCGCAGGTTTGCGTCGACGATGCCGCCCAAAAGTTGGCCGCTGGCGTTTTGCAGATACTGCGCGGTCAGGCTCAGGCGATCGGTCCCCTGGATCAGGCCAAGGCTATTATCCAGGTCTGCACTGGAAACCACGCTGTCATCGGACGAAATCGTGCCTTGCGTATTATCCAGCGTGCCGCGACTGGCAACCTCGAGGGTTTTGCCCGTCAGACTTGCGTTGCGGTTGTTGATGCTCTGCGCAGTGATGGTCAAGCGATCCGAGGCTTGCACCTTGCCGTCGTGGTTGTCGAAATCCTGCATCAGCGTCAGATCAGCAGCACCGTTTTCCGCGCTGATCACACCCTTGGCGCTGTTATCAAGGCGAGTGGCCGTGACGTGAATGGCGTCGGCAGCCAGCGTCCCACCCTGATTGAGCAACTCCCCTCCCGACAGTGCACGTTTGGTTTT
>NZ_RCOC01000097.1:0-4090 GCF_004307515.1 Pseudomonas sp. Sample_14
GCGTGAAGGAGATTCACGAGTCGTTTAAATACAGCAACTCGGGGCTTGGCCCGGCTTCGCAGATGATTATTGCGATCGTGATGGCTGCCTTTGTCGGGCCTGCTGCGTTCGCTTCGCTAAGCGCGAGCATGGGCACAGCCTGGGCCGCAGGCCTCGCCGCTGTGGCAACAGGTGCAGCCACAAATGCCACGACCAGTTTTATCAATAACGGCGGAAACCTTGGAGCGGTTTTCGCGGACGTTACTTCATCCGATGCACTGAAGGGCTATGTGATTTCCGGAGTGACAGCCGGATTGATGGCCGAATACCTGAACCAGCTGACGGGGATGAAATACGATCCGAATACCGGAAAGTTGCTCGGCCCGTCGTTAGCCACGTGGGAGGGCGTCGGTAGATTCGCTGGAAGCCAAATCATCCAGGGTGGCACTTCGGCGCTGATCACCAAGGCAGTCGGCGGCGATGCAAGTGCCGGTGACGTTCTGAAGACGGCTCTGTTCAATACCGTCGCAGCGTTCAGCTTCAACATGGTGGGCGATCTCACGCAGGGCGTTCTGGATGATGGCTCAGCGGGCAAAATCATCATTCATGCGGCGGTGGGTGGGCTGTTGTCGGAGATGACCGGCGGGGATTTTGCGACAGGCGCGTTGGCGGCTGGTGCGAATGAAGCGCTTGTTGGTGAGATGAACAAATGGTTCAAGGGCAATCCCGAGTTGTTGCTCATGGGGTCGCAGATAGTGGGGGTGCTCTCCGCAACTGCGCTGGGCAATACTGATCAAGAGTCATTGGAAAACGCCTCTTGGGTTGCCAACAATGCGACACAGTACAACTTCCTGAATCACCAGGATGTAAAAGACCTCGAGAAAGCGCTTAAGGAGTGTAAAGACAACTGTGATGCTGTTCGAGCTGAGTTTGCCAAGCGTGATGCGGATAACACGGCGCGGCTCAATAACTGTTGGGCGACCGGCGATTGCGCGCAGATCAAGGCTGAGATTGATGAAGGCTCTCTTGCATTAAATAAACTTTGGGAAAATGACGATTCGGGGATCACAGATCAATTCCTTCATAGCAATATCGCCGACTCGACCAACGCTAGGACGCGAGCGGTCCTCGACCACCTTCCGAAAGGGGATCCGGCTAATGCGGTGAAATTGTTGGCTGCAGCGGGAATTATTGCTCTTGCGCCGGAAGCGATTGGTTTGCTTGGACAGTTGGCCACGAGAGGTGCAGCTACTTGTGCAGCAAACCCAGTGCTGTGCGCGAACGAAGTCGCGATCTGGACCGCTGAGGCAGGAATGTCGGAGGCACTTCCCGTGGGGTTAGGGGCCACAGCAGGTGGGGCCGCAGCCAAGGAACTGAGTGATCTCCGCGGTTTGATGGAGATCGAAGCGAAAACTGGGGCTAAGCTAACGGCTGAGCAGATTGCGGCAGTCGTTAGGCCGGCAGCGATAGGTTCAGAGGGGGCAGCCACCGTTGGAGGTCAGGCAACCTCTACATTTTTGAAAGATTTTGGCGAGAAAGTTCTTAGTCATAACACCCAGATTGGCGTGCGTAATAGTAAGGCGGGGACGATTTCTGGTGCTCATAACAGCGATGCCTTCTTGGAGTCGGTTGAAAAAACTGGGGCAAAAATCTCCAATAAAACTACGGATGTCCGTTATCCTGGCCTTGTGGAGTATAGTTATCAGTTGCCTAAAACTAACACTCGGGGCGAGTTGGTCGGTGGATACAAGTCCAAATCCACCAAAACAACTTATGATTCGAAAATTCTGTCAGATATCAAGGTGGCTGATATGTCGAGCAGGGCGGCAGTCGAAGCTGGCTCTTTGTTCAGAGCTAATCCAGCCATGAGGGAGGCCAGTATCAAAGTTGATGGTTATTACTTTCAAGTGACGCGTGATAGCAAAACTGGAGATATAACAAACTCATTTATTACTATGCCGCCGAGGACGAAATAATGGCTGATTTGGTTTGGTTAGAGGTTCTCAAGGAATCATTTTCTTCAACTGACGCAGATTATGAGGGTCTTTACGAGTTAATTGAGGCTTCTATCGTAAGAGGGAGGACTAATTTTCCTGCGTTTATCTACGACGCTTCGCAGGGACATGGGTTCTCAGTGGCTGAAGGTTTTTTTTACTCGCTTGATCAGGATTGGGACGATCCAGAAGAATTCAATGAGGTAAGTTTCTTCTTGGGGGAAGCGTTAACTTCTAGCATACCTGTGGCTGACTACGTTTCTCTGATGAAAATTGCAGCTGATGTTTATTCTGCTTACTTTCCAGATGAACGCGATGGAGTTCAAAGGTCTGCTGAAAGATTAGAAAAGCGTTATTCACAACAAATGGAGGAGATAAACGGGGACAGACCACCTTTCAATTCTCGTCCAGCGTAAAAGCGGTGGCGACCTGAAGCTCAATGCCGGTCGCGACATCAACGTTGTCGCCATCGCCGAAGCTACCGGCAACCTTACCGCCGAGGCCAAGCGCGATATCTCCCTGTCTCGGCCGGTGATGAACACAACGTCGAAATCCACAGCAGGCACGGCAAGAAACGCGTCCATGAAGAGGACGACCACTCTTTTCAGGAAGCTGCTGATTCATCGCCAGCGGCGACGCAAATACCAGCCCGGACCTCGACACCACACTGGTCGCGGGGAAGATCTGCACAGGCAACGAAGCCTACGTGTACGCCGGTAATGATCTGAACCTGCTGGCCGCGCAAAACAAGGGCCGCACCCTCTACGACATGAAGGAGTAAAACGTGTCTGTCCGCCGTTTTCCCAAGTAAGGTGATTGGAACAAACGTCTGATGCGCTCCGATCTCGACAATCAAAATAAATGTTCGGGATGGTGTGATCCAGACTGCGTTCTCGTACTGGTTAGGAATGGTTATGAGCAGTGGCGGCACGATAATAGAACGATTTGTGGCCCAAGAGTTGGACGACAGCGTTCGCTCTATTTTGAAAAACGCCTTTGATGAGCGGGTTTGCTCAGAGAGCATTCTGTTCAGGGCGTTCGAGTTTAATTGCTTTGACGTTTCTTTAGACTTTGAAAAAGGCATCGTCACATTGCAAGATGTACTCTCCGCTGGAGAAAGTAGCGTTCTTGATATACCGATACGTGATTTTATCTCTGCTTGTGGTTTGAATGTCTCTTGTTAATTGTAGAGGCCTAGATGTGATCTGACACCGGCCTAGCGCCTAGATAAACGGGGACAGACCATGTTTAAAACGCATTCCAAAACGTGATCTGTCCCCGTTTCCCCGAGTCGGCGCAACATATTGAAGATGCCATCGGGGCAGGAAAGCCTGACACGTTGACCAGGCGCTTGTAATGGCGCTCAATGCAGAGAGTTGCCTAACGGGACGAAGGTTAGAATAGAGGTGATAGATTAGATTATGAATAATCTGGATAAGTTGTTATCGATTGCAAGTTCGTCCTTGAGTGCGCGTGAACCACAACTGTCTGGGCCAATACGCAACATGGCAGGGGCTTCGGCGGAACAACTTCTTAATGTGCTGCGTCAGCGCAATGGCTTCTATGCTTTTGAAGGCGCGCTGCATGTTTTTCCAAGCGACTCCAGCCAAAGTGAAATAGGCATATCTGATTGGAATCACGCTGACCTGTGGCGCACTAGCTACAAAGGCCTAGCCGATAACGGTGTCTTTTTTGCTGAAGATATCTTTGGTGGACAGTTCTGTATCAAGGATGGGAGTATCTACATTTTTGATCCGGAAACTGGCTCGTTAGAGTACTTGGCTGCGGATGTTGAAAGCTGGGCTGAAATAGTTCTGCACGACTATGAAGTATTGACAGGCTATCCGTTGGCTCATCAGTGGCAAAAGCGCAATGGTCCAGTTCGTGCTGGGATGCGTTTGCTGCCCAAAGTGCCTTTTGTAATGGGCGGTGATTTTTCCTTGGATAATTTATATGTTGCCGATGCTGTAGAAGGCATGCGGCTCAGAGCCGATATAGCCGATAAGATTAAAAATTTACCAGACGGTACTCAGGTTAAATTCAGTCTGGACTGACAGGAGACAAATGATAGTTTCAGCGATGTTTGATTCCCTCGTCACATTTGACTGCGTATATGG
>NZ_RCOC01000067.1:0-7568 GCF_004307515.1 Pseudomonas sp. Sample_14
CCGCCGGCAAGCGGCTGATGCTCAGGTCCACATTCACATAGGTGACTTTCGACCATGGCGCGTTCGGATCCGGCAGATTGCCGACCCGGTCGAACACCTGATAATTCAGTTCGATATTCCTGCCGTTGCCTTGTGCTCTGATGTCATTTTCGGTAAAGGTGAGGACGATCGGATTATTGACCGGATCTTCGACTTGCTCTCTGGTCACTGGATAGTAGGACACCAACTGGTCACCCCAGCGCCCGATAATTCGGTCGAATGTGGCGCAGTTTACGTAGCTCGCCAACAGCTTGACGCCCAGCTTGGCCATTTCGGCATCCACCCCCTTCGACGGGTCCGGATCCAGCGTGTACACGAGACCGGAATTCCCCGGTTCACTGTCGCTGTCATCGCCGCCGGGCCGGGTGAATTTGACCAGCATCAGTATTTCCTGGGATTTCACAGGCTGCTGATGTGGCCGGGTTACTTTGTAAAACGCGTAAGCGTCGCCGTTGGTGATTTGACCTGCCGGGATCTGGAACAGCAGCTGTTTATTGAGGTTGGTGTCATCAATTTCTATCGTTCGAACCGGTAAGAGCGAGTTATCCCAGTGGAAGGCGCACTTTTCTCCAATACTTTGGTTGACCCAAGGATCGACAACAGCTGTCAGGTAACCCGTTCTCACGGCTTCCAGTGAAATACCGCCGTGATACGCCTCTGGTGTTTCCAGATCAGTTGCCATGGGAATTTTTGGAGGAAACAAATCTGCAGCGAGAAGAATGGTCATGGCAAATCTCCTGAGCCCGGGCTGGTCACCGGCGACCAGACGCCGGAGCTATCAGAAGTTATTTCTGCGAAAAGCGCACCTGTAAGATCTGACAGGTGCGGACGTGTTTCCGATGAGTGGTCACGAGCAAGAGCCTGAGAATCAAAAGATCGCAGCCTTCGACGGCTCCTCCAGGGATTACTCGAATCCCAATGTAGGAGCCGCCGAAGGCTGCGATCTTTTGCTTTTGCTTAGAAGTAATACGGGAATTTCAGGCTGAACGAAAAGTCCGGCGCATCATCGGTCATGCCGATCGACAAGTTCGGCACGATCGTCAGATTGTCGGTTGCAGCAATCGTCATGCCGACGTTGAAGTAACCGGCGTTGGCATCACTGGACACCACCGATTCCCAATCGCCGCCGTCCTGTTTCAGCTTGCTTTTGCGTTGCACCAGGTCGGAGACCGAGAACGACATACTCATCTTCTCGTTGAGCGCGAAGGCGATACCGGCACCGATCTGGAAGCTGTCGCCGATGCGCACTTTGCCCGGGTTTTTCTGATTGACCGTAGAGCTGATGTCGTCAAACGACTCCTCGAGGTTGTGGGTGTAGGAAAGGCTGCCGAACAGCACCGCCGGGTCGAACGTCTTGACCAGCGAGATGCCCGGCGTGATCGACCAGACGCCGTTGCCGGTGGGCAGGGTGTCGGGGACGAACAGGTTGGAGTTGGCGTCGGTCTGGCGCAGTTTGATGCCGAACGGGTCTTTGCCGGTCGGCGCCTTGACGCGCAAGGTAACGACGGCGTCCGGGGTGTTGACCGATTCGTCGAGGAACTTGTAGGCGATACCGAAGTTGACGTCGCCAATGGTTGGATCCTTGGTTACGGTTTCTTCTGTTGTTACGCCAGCCGCGCCCTCGTTGCCGCCGCCGGATTGATACGTCGACTCGCGATAGATCACCGGCACGTTCAGGTCGAACTGCCAGCGATTGTCGAAGTTGTAGCGGCCGGTGAGGTCCAGGGTCCAGGTGTCGGCCTTGATCCGGTCGAGGTTGATGTTGCCCAGGAAGATCGAATCCAGCGCAAGGAACCCGTTCAGGATCAACTGACGGGTGTCGTAGCGCGAATAGGTCAGGCCGGTTTCCACGCTGAACTTGCCGCCGCCAAAGAAACCGCTGGCTTCGTCATACAGATTGGAAACGCTCTGTGCCGGTTGTGAATCATCGGCCAGTGATTGACCGTAGGATGCGCCACTGCCCCCGGCAGCGCCTCCCGATGCAGCGGCCGCACCGGTGCCTGTGGCGGCTCCGGCGGCGACGCGATTGCCTTTCATGTCGGACGGCGATTTGGCCAGCCGTTTTGGCGGTGGGGCGGCGGGTGTTTCTTCTACCTGGCGGACCCGTTGTTCAAGTACCGCCAGCGCTTGTTGTTGTTGTTCGTATCGTTGTCTCAGTTCCAGAAGTTCCCGTTTCAGGGCTTCTACATCGGCGTCGGGTGCTGCTTGCAGCATTGCCGCCGGGAGAAGGGTACTCAAACACACTGCAGCACGCAGTGATACTGATCGATACATGAATAAGCCGTCCCTTTAAGCCCAATGATCGAGACTCAGCGTAGTTCAATATCCGATATTGCGTAGGGCCCCGAGTTGGGTCAGGTTGCAATCCAGTGCACCGGCGCTTCTGCCGTTATTGTTAAGTACGACGTTGAGTTGCGTAAGGTTGTTGACCACGTTGGCGCTGCCCAGCAAACGGGTGTTCTGCAGCAGCCCGCCCTGGGCGACCTGTTGCAGCGCCGTGCCTTGGTTGCCGCTGGCCTGAATGGCCATTTGCACGCCACCGCCATTGGCCGAAACCGCGACACTGCCGGCGCCGTTGCTGCCGCTGATGGTCTGCCCGGCGATGAGGGCCTGGCCCTGCGACGGCACCAGTGCCGGGGCCTGACTGGCTTCGCTGACGTTGATCGCGACGTTATTGTTGGCCGTGTTGCCATCGCCGGCGGCGCGTACGCTTTGCGTCACACCCTGGCTGCTATTGAGGCCGGCGCCGCCGATGACAGTGCCGGTGCCGAGGGTAGGGGTGCTGCCGTTGCCCGACTCCTTGATGGTCGAGACATAGAATTCCGGTTTGACGGTTGCAGCCTGGATCTGCATCGAGGTCGCGGCCCCGATCAAGTCGCCGCTGGCGTTGCGCCAGGTGCTGCTCATGACAATGCCGAAGCTGATGATCCGCCCCGGCATGACGTAACGACCGCGCAGCTCGGCGAGCTCCTGGTCCTTGATTTCGATGGGTTTGAATCCGGCATGGGCTAAACCTGACGCACTCGCTGCCAGGCAGGCGGCGGCCAGCCAGTATGAGCTTTTCATCTGCTGCTCCCGGGACATCCAGTCCCATTCTCTAACTCGGCGATTAAAAGAAGTCGCTCTGAATGAACCCGAAATCCATCAATTCCGCATCTTTGACCGGGTTGAAACTGTCCAGCGAGTTCTTCGCCGTCAGCGGCACGGGAGGGCTGCGCAAGGCGTTGGCCTTGTCGTAACCGGGGCCGACGATGGCAAAGACAATGCCGTTCCAACCTTTGACAAAGTCGTCGTGCTTGTAGCGCTTGTGGCCGAGAACCGGGTCACCGATGTAGACCCAATCCTTGTCCGAGCGCTGCAGGACGACGAAATGCTTGTAGCCACGAATGTCCATCAGAACCACCACCGGAATGGTCACCGCTTCGAGTTTCTCGGGCGGGATCCGGTAACCACGGGCACGCATGCCGATGCTTTCTACGTAGCGCTTCATGTCGAGCATGGAGAAACCCTGGGTTCGCACCAGGTCCTGGTCAGCGTTGACCAGCATGCCTTTGATGATGTGCTCCTCATCGACGTCGAGCCAATAGGCCTGGCGCAGGACCGTCGCCAGTGCAGCAGCGCCGCAGCTGAAGTCGGTTTTCTGTTCGACGATGTCGGCAAACTTGCGCTCACGAATGCTTTGCACGTCCTTGTAGACCAGCACGCCACCCGGCAGGGCAGCGACCGGCATCTGGGCCGCCTGAGTCAGGCCGCACAGACAAAGCAGAGCGAGGAGGGCAGGAGTCCGCATGATCGAATACGCCTTGTGGAACCTGGGAAAAAAGCCCCGTTGCCGGGGCTTTCGTTTCGATCGCGATTACATGCAGGCTTTGCAACCTGCGGCGATGGACAGCGAGTTGCTTTGTTGGTTGCCCACACCCGCCGAGACGTTGGCTCCGCCGTTGCCGGAGAAGTTGTTCATCGAGTTGGTCATGTTGGCGTTGTTGACGACTGGAGTTTTCCAGCCATCTTTGGTCAACACTTGTTGGGTGGTGACGCCAGCGAGGCCAAAAGTACCCACGGCTTCGAACTTGGCTTTCTGATCATCGTTGCCGCCATGGCCGCCGCCACGGTTGCCCCAACCGCCGTGGTTGTCGTCTTCGATGGTCGCGGTGCCTTTGGCTTTGAACGCGCCAGCGGCTGCATAAGTACCGGTGAGGGTGTCGGTTTTGTAAGCCTGCACGCCTTTGTTTTCCACGACCAGGCCAGTCGAGGACTGGTTGGCAGAGGCAGCGGCCTGCGCTACACGACCACCGGAAACGGCGATGGCAAGGTTGTTTTTCTGTTGGTTGAAGTTGCCCGAGCTCACGTTGATGCCGATGTTGCCGGAACCATTGTTGCCTGCATTGCTGAGCGTGGCGTTGTTGAAGGTGGACGAGTTTTTCACGTAGTTGTTGTTGTTCACCTGAGTCGCGCTCGAGGCGGCAACAGCATTGCCGAAGATGAAGCTCTCGTCAGCGGTGGCCAGTGCAGCAGCGTTGTCCTGCTGGTTGCCGTCGCCGGCGGCGACGTTGGCGCCCATGTTGCCGTTGGAGCCGTTGAGCGAGTCGCTGGCATTGGCGTTGTTCAGGGTGCCCTGGTTTTTCACCACGTTGCCGTCGCTGTTTTGTGCGTCGAGTACAGCGGCGCCGGCGCCTGCGGTGATCTGCAGCAGTTGTTCAAGATTCGGACCTTGTGGCTGGCCGTGACCGTTGCCATGTCCATTGCCGTGCCCGTTACCATGATCATTGTCACCACGGCCGCCAGCCTGTGCTGCCATTGCCATCACTGCTGCGAGTGCGAAAACCAGTGGTTTGAGAGCCATTGTAGGTTTCATGGTTGTTTCTCCGTCGTGCTTATTAGTTGGTTAAGTGTTGGGACTTTTCTAATTGCACTGCTTTTTGTTTGGGTCAGTCTGCGACCCGGATGCTCAGGGTGTTAGCCATTCGGTTCCCCACCCCGGCACTCTGGTTCACCTGGATTACCCCGCGGCTGCCGGTGAAGGCCTGATCACTTGTCGTGACCTGGCGACTGCCGATCGAGGTACCAGTTGCTCCTGAGCTCGGTAAAAACGCCACGTTCTGTTGTGAAAGGGCGCTGTCGTCAACGCTCTGCGGGCCGGCACTGATGCTGACGCGCGTGACGTTGGCCATTTGGTTGTTGGCACCGGCGCCCTGGTTCACACCGAGGATGCCGTTGCCATTGCTGAAAGAGTTGCCGCCGATATTGGCGCTCGCGTCGATGGCGCGGCTGGCGGGCGTGTCGATGGTTTGCCTGACGTTGGTGGTGGCATGGGCTTCGGTGCCGATGGCAATCGCCTTGGTGTTGGCTTGTTGCATCTGGTCACCGGCAGCCTGGTTGACATTGAAGTTGCCGCGATACTGAACACCGGAATCCTGAATATTGGCCTTGTTCACTGAAGCCGAATCGGCCATGGCGCTGGTGCAGCCGAGCAGGGCGAGAAGCAGCAGGGTGCGATTCATGTCATTGGCCTCCGGCCATGCGAGTCAGAGGCGCCAGCCCGGTGCTCATCGCCCGGTTGACCGTGTTGGAGATCGAGGCGCCAGAACCACCGCCGCTGCCAGTGCGCATACCGGGCAGGCCGTTCTGGTTGGTCAGAGTGTTCATGCCGGGCAGGTTGGAACTGGGCGTGGTCATGTTGCCGCGAATCGATGAGCCGCTGGCGACGCTGGCGAAATCACCGTCAGTCAGTTCGGTACTGCTGAGGGTCTGGTTGATCCGCGCCGAAGGGTTGGCGTTGACCGTGGTTGGATAGGGATCTTTGCCGCCATTGCGACCGATCGCGATGGGTTGAACGTCGCGGTTGAGGACGATCACTCCATTGCCTTCGGCCTGGGCGCTGACACTGATCAATGCGCTGGCGGCTGATCCGATCAGCAGGAGGCAGGTCAGGCTTTTATTGAAATTCCCCACGGCTGCAATTCCTTCTTCAGTGGGCTGGGTTATTCAGCGTTGTGAAGGAGAGAGCGAAAGCTGTGCCGGTTTTGAATTGTCGCGTTATTTCAATGGCTTAGGTGTTTTCCGGGAATGCTCAAAGCGGGTACTGTTTCAGCGCTGAGACACATGCATGGGTGCTTGGACGGTGCTTGACGTCGGAAAGCTCTGGAACAAGGGTTTGCGCCGATGTGTTTCATCGGCGTAACAGGTGACGTGACGGAGTGATGAACAGCGTTTGGACGGGGGCTTTGCGCGGTGAGGAGTGTTTCAAAAACGGACAGTTTCGTCCCAAGGCGGCTCAGCTGGACAGCAAAAGCTCGACCGCCGCAAAGGCTTGCGTCTGGCGCTCGGCCCAATTGCCCTCGATAACTTGCAATGGCTGTTGATGCTCAATCAACCAGGCGCGCGTGGCTTCGAAAAATGCCATGCGATCCGCAAGATCCGGTTGGCAGCGTTGTCCGTCTTCGGCCCAGTCGACCTGTTGCGGCGACAGCAGCAGGTGCAGGTCGTAATGGCGCGTGAGCAATTCGCTTTGCAGCCAGGCCGGGCAGTCGCCGAACAGGGTCTGGCTCCAGAGGATGTTGCTCAGCAGATGGGTGTCGAGAATCAGCAGTTCGGGTTGTTTCGCCCGTGCCTGATCTTCCCATTGCAACTGGCCTCTAGCGATATCAGGAATATCCGCGAGGCAAGTGTCGCGTGGGTTGTCTTCGATGAATCGCCGAACATATTCATCAACGCGCACGCCGCCGAAACGCTGCTCCAGGCCTGTCGCCAGCCAACTCTTGCCGGTGGATTCCGGGCCGGTGAGGACAACGACTTTCATGTGCGCAACGCCGGATCGGCACGCCATTCCCGCCAGCCTTGCACGGCGAGCAGGGTAAACAGCGCATACAGGCCGGCAGTCAGATAGAGGCTTTTATAGATGAACAGGCCGACAAAGATCACATCGAGGACGAACCACAGCGCCCAGCATTGCAGGCGTTTCTGCGCCATCCACAGTTGCGCCACCAGACTGAAACCGGTGAGCGCGGCATCGAGCCACGGCTGTGCGGCGTCGGTCCAGTGCGCCATCGCCGCGCCCAGCAGCAGGCTGCCGATCGCTCCAATGCCAAGGCCGAGCAGAATCGAGCGTGCATCGAGGCGGGTGACTTGGCGACCGTCATGCATCGTCCCGGCGCGGGTCCATTGCCACCAGCCGTAGATCTGCAGTGCGGCGTAGATCACTTGCAGCAACATGTCCGAATACAGCTTCACCTCAAAGAAGATCCAGCTGTAGAGCAACACCATGACCAGCCCGATTGGCCAGCACCACGGATTCTGCTTGACCGTCAGCCACACGGCGATGACACCGAGGGCAGCGGCAAACAGTTCAAGCCCGGACATGGCGGATCCTTGGGGGAGTCGAGAAGGGGGCGAATTGTACTGCATTAGTCAGATCAAAAGCCCCTCACCCTAACCCTCTCCCGGAGGGAAAGGGAACTGACCGCGTTGTTTGGTCGAGGTACGCTGACCTGGAATATCGCGTCGAACGCAGATCATGAAAAGCCCAGTGA